>JBOFRC010000074.1:0-33156 GCA_051650825.1 Sarcina sp.
TTGTGACTTTTATGAAGAGATAGTACCAAGAAGTGAAAATCAATATACTGGTAGAATAGATGTATATGCTACTAATGATGATGTTAACTTATTCTTTAAGAATAAAAAAATTGATTCATCTAAAGTTTTAAAGTATGAAGAAAAAATAGGTGAATATGTTGTTCCTGATTTAGAAGTAAATCAGTTTGTTATTATACATTGTAATGATAATAATAAACAAACAGCAATTGGAAGATTTGATGGTAAAAATATAGTTCCTTTATATTATGGAATGAATTATAACATTATGGGGATTTCACCTAGAAATGTTGGTCAAAAGTTCATGTTAGAATGTCTTAGTGTTGAAGCGAAGAAGGCACCTTTAGTTATTATAAAGGGACCAGCTGGGACTGCTAAAACTCTTTTTTCATTAGCTGTTGGACTTCAAAAAATACTTGAAGATCAAAAAGGTGAATATAGAAGAATATTAGTTTGTAGACCAAATGTAACTATGGATGAGGAAATAGGATTTTTACCTGGATCTGAACAAGAAAAAATAGCACCTTTTATGAGACCTATTTATGATAACTTAGAAATTTTAATAGATTCTGATGAAGAAACTAGATATTCTAATGAATATGAGCTAAATGACAAAATTGAAGAACTTTTTGAACGTAGAATAATTACTACAGAAGCAGTTGCATATCTTAGAGGACGTAGTATTGTTAAGTCTTGGGTTATTATAGATGAAGCTCAAAATCTTACTCCAAAGCAAGTTAAATCTATAGTGACAAGAGCTGGTGAGGGATCAAAAATTATTTTAATAGGTGACCCAGAACAAATAGATCATGCATTTTTAGATCAAAGAAGTAATGGACTTTGTTATGCTTCTGAAAAAATGAAGGGTAGTCCTTTATGCTATCAAGTAACACTTGATTATGATGAGTGTGAAAGAAGTGATTTAGCATATGAAGCATCTAAACGATTATAGATAGGTAAACTATCGCATATTTCTATATTTTAGAATGTGCGATAGTTTTTTTATTAGATACTCTTTATTTGTTAGGAGGAGCTTGTAAATTTTAGAATATGCTAATAAAAAAAAATGTAAATTAGTGCTTAATTTTGAGATATAGATAAAAGTGATTTTCTTAAAAAAATTTATAAATTAATAATTAAATTGAATTTTTTATTATAAAAAAATGTATATTTCCAATTAAGGATAATTATATGATATAATGTTTATTAAATGATTAGGAGGTGGAACTTAGTGGGTGATTTTTTATTAGGGAAATTTTTAATGATTCCAGGAATTCTTATTTTGTTCACGGTTAAAGAATATGTAAGATCTTTAGTAGCATATAAATTAGGTGATAAATCTCAAAAATTACAAGGAAGACTAACATTAGATCCTTTTGCACATGTAGATTTCATAGGATTTATAATGATAATTTTAGTGAATTTTGGATGGTCGAAACCGCCTCAAATAAATAGAAATGCTTTTAAAAATCCTAAAAAAGATAGTTTGAAAGTTACTATAGCAGCATTTGCTTCTTATTTAGTAATTGCGCTAATAGCTTTATTCATATACGTTATCTTAATGGCAACTAATGTATTATCAGGTGCTTTAGGATTTATTGTAACTCAAATATTTTTAAGTACAGCTTTAGTTTGTATAAGCTTATTTGTCTTCAATTTAATTCCTATGCCAGGTCTTGAAATGTTTTATATCATTACAGAAGTTAATCCTGGTTTAGCATATAGAATAATGGCATTTACAGCTCAATATCAATTAATTATATTATTAGCGATAGTTCTCGCAGCTGATTTTGTATTAAGCTATCCAGTTGGTTTAATTTTAAAAGGTCTATTAAATATAGTAGTTATGATTGTAGGGCTGATACTCTGATTTTAAAAAGGTTAGATTTAATAAAGGAAGCATCGAATATGATGCTTCCTTTATATTTATAATAATAGTCATTTTTTAATTTAATACTACAAGTTCTTTTTTGTACACTTCTTCAAAATTATTTTTGCCTTTAAAAACTTCTCTAATTTCTAAATCTATATTTTTATTTGAATAGAGTTTTAGTTCTATACAAGTTTCTGTTATATTAATAGCTAAATCATCTATAGCATTGCAAAGGCTTCTATCTAGTCCTTCAGCTATTTGTAAAATCATTCCTATATAAGCTATATACTGTGCATCAAGTCTATTTAAAATACTAGAATATCTAACTAGTGGGATATTAAATTGAGTATGTCTATGCATAGCTGTAGCCGCAGCACTCATTAGTAGTTCTTTATGGCTAAGACCATTAATTTGAGAATTTAAAATTATATAAAATGAGTGAAGATGATGATTATAATACCTTATGCTAGCCCCTGAATCATGAAGTAGTGCAGCTACTTTTAATATTCTTTTGAATTTATTATCCTTTAGTTTATGAATTGGTTCTAATTCTTCAAAAAGTTTTTCTGCTAGTTTAAATACTTGGAAGGCATGTCTAGTATCGATGTTTAGAGTATCCATAACTCCTATGATACTTGAATCTATTATATCTTTATGTGTTTCAAAGTGGCTTTCCATATAGTCAAATAAAAGGCCTTCTCGAATTCCATTTCCACAAATCTCAACATCATAAATTTGTGTATATGATGCTATAGATTTTAAAATAGTTGTAGATGCTAAAATAGTATCTACAAGTTCTGCTTTCATCCCAGATATTTGTCTTCGTTTTATTTGGTCTTTACTTTTTAAAAGATTATAAATTTCTTTTATGTCGTCAACATTTAGAGTATAGCCATGAGATACATTTATAGGATAATGTTTTTTTATTCTATCTAATTTTCCAAGTTCTATTATTGAATTACCTACACCTATAATAGAATTAAAAGTTTTTTCTTTTAGCCAGTCCACTTTTCCTAGTTCTTGGTCTACATATTTTTTTAATTTTGCTAGTGAAAGGAAATCTGAATTATCATTTAAGTTGAATTTATTAGAAACATCAATAAAGCCAAATTTTAAGGTGGTACTTAAGGTTAAGGTATTATTTTCTATTAAACCTATATTAGTAGAATGTCCATTAATATCGACTAATATAGAGTTTTCTATAAACATAGAATTTTTAACTGCTAGATAGTTATAGTATAAGGCTTCTTTATTAGATAAAACTCTAAAAGATACATCAAGAGATGAAGCTATATATTTTTGTATGTTTGCTTTGCAATTAGATGACTCTAATTCTTCTGATGTGATGAAAAGAATATCAGAAGTTTCAGCGTTAGAACACATAGTTGTGAATACTTTTAAAATTCCTATTGTTTTTTCAAGCTTTTCACTAGCTATATTAGAACATGCTATAAGATCTGAACCACAGTCTATATATTCTTTTAGCTCATCAATAATTTTAAAGTATCCTTTTTCGCTAGTTTGAGCTAAAACCATATTAATGGATTCAGAGTTAATTTCTATAATTCCAACTTTATTCATATAAAAGTTCCTTTCGATAATTAAATAAGATAACTCTATATTAAATAAAATAAAAAGTTTTTTCAAGACTTGAAATTTGTTATATTCACTATTGACACTAATAAATTTTATTTGTTATAATAATTCGTAAATTAAATATTAAAATTCAATGACAAGGAAAGTATTTTGAATGTAGTTTTTCAGCGAGTAAGAGTAGAGTGTAAGTCTTATAAAATAGTTTAAAAGAAATAGAGCCTTCGAGAAATAAACTAGAAAGTATTGTATTTCAAGTATAGTTTATCGCTATAAAGCGTTATTTTTATAAAAGTGGATGTTGCATCAATTAGAGTGGTACCGCGGAGTAATTTTCGTCTCTTATTTTATATAATAAGAAGGCGTTTTTTTATACAAAAAAATAGGAGGAATCAGTATGAATAATAAGCAAATTATTGCAAGTAGATTAAAGGAATTTGTAGACTTAGATGTTGAAAAAATAGAAAGTTTAGTAGAAATACCACCAAAAAGTGATATGGGGGATTTTGCTTTTCCTTGCTTCCAATTAGCTAAGGTTATGAGAAAAGCACCTAATGCTATAGCACAAGATCTTGCAAATGAAATAAATAAAGAAGGATTTGAAAGAGTAGAAGCATTAGGACCATATGTTAACTTTTTCTTAGATAAGACTTCTTTTAATAAAGTCATAATAGAAAAAGTTTTATCTGAAGGTGAAAATTATGGTTCAGGAAATGAGGGGGAAGGTAAAAATATAGTAGTTGAATATTCATCTCCTAATATAGCAAAACCTTTCCATGTAGGACATTTATTCACAACAGCTATAGGTAATTCATTATATAGAATATTAAAATTTGATGGTTATAATCCTATAAGAATAAATCACTTAGGTGATTGGGGTACTCAGTTTGGAAAGCTTATATCAGCTTATAAAAGATGGGGTAATGAGGAAGCTTTAGAAGAGGATCCAATAAAAGAACTTTTAAGAATTTATGTTAAGTTTTATTATGAAGCAAAAGAAAATCCAGAACTTGATGACGAAGGAAGAATGTACTTTAAGAGACTTGAGGATGGATGTGAAGAGGAACTTGCTTTATGGGAAAGATTTAAAAACTTATCACTAAAAGAATTTAATAAAATATATGATATATTAAACGTTGATTTTGACTCATGGGCAGGAGAGAGTTTCTATAATGATAAGATGGAGGATGTTGTTAAATTCCTAGAAGATAGAAATATTTTAGTTGAAAGTAATGGCGCTAAAGTAGTAATGCTTGATGATTATAATATGCCTCCATGTCTTGTTGTTAAATCTGATGGAGCATCAATATATGCAACAAGAGATTTAGCAGCAGCTAGATACAGAAAAGAACATTATAATTTTGATAAATGCATTTATGTAGTAGGAAAAGATCAAATTCTTCACTTCAAACAAGTATTTAAGACATTAGAACTTGCTGGAGAAGAATGGGCAAAGGATTGTGTACACATTCCATTTGGTGTTGTTAAGTTTGCTGATAAAAAACTATCAACAAGAAAAGGTGATGTAGTATTATTAGAAGATTTATTAAATGGTGCTGTAGATAATGCTAGAGAGTTAATAGAGCAAAAGAATCCAACTCTTGCAAATAAAGATGAAACAGCTAAAAAAATAGGTATTGGTGCGATTGTATTCACATATCTTAAGAATTCAAGAGAAAAAGATATTACGTTTAATTGGAAAGAAATGCTTAGTTTTGAGGGTGAGACAGCTCCTTATGTACAATATGCTTATGCTAGAGCAAATAGTATAATAAAAAGAGCTAGTGAGGTTGTAGCTGAACCTGATTTCACAAAACTAATTACTAAAGAAGAGTTTGAACTTTGTAAAACTTTAGAAGATTTCCACAAAGTTATTTTATCAGCAATAGAAAAGTTAGAGCCATCAATTATAACAAGATATGTTGTAGATGTAGCTAAAGCTTTCAATAAGTTCTATAATGCTCATACTGTATTAAATGTTGAGGATGAGTCATTAAAAGCAGCTAGAATAGCGTTAATAAAAGCAGCTGCGCAAGTTATTAAAAATGCACTTTCATTAATAGCTGTAGATGTTGTTGAAGAAATGTAATAAAAGATTAAAGCAAAAGAAGTTATCTAAAATTAGATAACTTCTTTTTTCTTTAAATTTATTTTTTTATCTCAATATTTGAGTTACAGTGACATGATGAATTTTTTGTTTTAGGGCACTTAGCTGAACATGTACCATTGCAACTACAAGAGCCTTTCATTGATTTTTTTATATTTTTAGCTAATATATAAATTACAAATAGTACGATTACTATTGTTATTATTATAGGTATCATAATTAAGTCTCCTTTATAGTAAGTTTATAAATAATGCTCCAACATTATAAATAATGAATGCACATCCCCAAGCTAAAGCTAATTGGAAAATAACAGACATTAGTGTGAATTTTCCTCCAAATTCTTTTTTCATAACTCCTATAACACTGACGCAAGGTGTATAAAGTAATACAAATACCATAAATGCATATGCAGAAAGTGCTGTAAAGTGAGAAGCTAAAAGAACTTCTAGATTACCGTTATATATAACTTCCATTGTTGATATAACAGTTTCTTTAGCCATTATTCCAGCTAATAAAGACACAGAAGCTTGCCAATTTCCAAACCCTATAGGGGCAAATATTGGTGAAATGATTGATCCTATACCTTTAAGAAAACTTTGAGATACATCATCTGTTAGTCCATGAATATTAAAGCTTTGTAAGAACCAAATAAGAACACTCATTGCAAATATTATTGTACCTGCTTTGATTAAGAAAGCTTTACTCTTACTCCATATTTGTTTCCAAATATTTTTAGGATCTGGTATTTTATATTCTGGAAGTTCTACTATAAAAGGCTCATCATCTTTTTTAAATACGGATTTTTTTAATACAAGTCCACATAGAAAAGCGACAACTATTCCTATAATATACATAGAGGCAACAGCTAATCCTGCATGTGCTTGGAAGAATACTGATGCAAATAAAACGTAAACAGGTAGCCTTGCGTTACAAGACATTAAAGGTGCAAGTAAAGCTGCAAGTTTTCTATCTTTTTCACTTTCTAGAGTTCTTGCTGATGTAATAGCAGGCACTGAACATCCAAATCCTATAGTCATAGTGATAAAGGCTTTACCTGACAGTCCCATTTTTCTCATAAGACTATCCATAAGGAAGGCAACTCTTGACATATAACCACTTTCTTCTAGTAAGAAGATACAAAAATAAAGCGATACTATAAGTGGTAAGAAAGCAATAATACCACCAACTCCAGAGATTATTCCATCAACTATTAATGATTTAAACCAATCAGGATTGCCTGCTAATAAATTACTAACATAGGGCATTATCATATTGTCTACAGAATTTCCAAGAAAGTCTGAAAGAGGTTGTCCAACCCATTTGAATGTAAATTCAAATATAACATATATGATACCTAAAAAAATTGGATATGCTAAAATTGGATGTAAGAAAATAGAATCCAATTTTTCTGTAAGTTTAGTTGAACTTTTTTCATCATCTCTAATATAAGTATGTTTTAATTGTTCTTCAATGAATTTATAACAATCTGCTTCATCCTTAAAAGTATAAAGTTTATTATCAATGTGATTGTGAAAATCACCTGTTAAAATAAAGTTTTTTAGTTTATCAACACCTCTAGATTTAGCAGCCGATATTGGAATTACTTTTATATTAAAGTTTTTTTCAAGAGATTCAAAATCTATAGAAATTCCTTTTTTTTCAGCAACATCTATCATATTAACTACTAATATAATAGGTTTATTAAATTTTTTTAATTCCATAGTTAGATATAAATTTCTATCTAAATTTGAAGCATCAACTATATTAACGATTGCTTCAACATCATTTTCTTCTATGAATTGCTTTGATACTTTTTCTTCGTTAGAAAATGCATCCATAGCATATATACCAGGTAGGTCTGTTATTTTAATCCCTTCAAAAAAACCTTCCTTTTTATCGACTGTTACACCTGCCCAATTTCCAACCTTTTGATTAGAACCTGTTAACATGTTAAAAAGAGTAGTTTTTCCAACATTAGGATTACCAACTAAAGCTATTGATCTCATTTATATGTCTCCTTTTTTTAGCTATCTATTAAACTTTAATTTTTCATTAGTTTAGTAAAAATATATTTTGAGCATCTTTTTTTCTAAGTGCTATATCAAATCCACGAATACTAAATATTATAGGATCTCCTAATGGAGCTTTTCTTTTTAACTTAATGCTTGTCCCATTTATACATCCAAGTGCTAAAAGTCTTTTAGCAAGCTTTTCATTTCCTTCTATATGGCTAATATATCCTGATTCTCCAATTGCTAATTTTGTTACATTCATAATTTAAGTCCCTCCGATGAAAATTATTATCAACAAGGTTATATTATCATCTTGTGAAAAAAATGTCAAATAGTTTAAAATTATTACTATAAAAAAACAAAAAAAATAAATTTATTAAATATATAAATCACAGTAGTTAAAATTAAAAATATATTTAATTTGAGTGATTAAAGTTTATCTGAAAAATAATAAGACTAATGTTAAATATAATGATATAATGTTTTTAGTAGATTCTAAATTATTAGATTAGAAAAGAGTGATAAGGTGATTATAAGAGAAAGAGATGTTGAAGTTGGCGAATTTAATAGCAATCTTGCTATTAAATTTGGTAGACATGAAGAAATTTATAAAAATGCTATTTATTTTGATTTAGAGCATTATGTATATAAAAAGCCTAAATGTATCGGTGTGTTTGGTGCTTGTTATTATAGTGAAGAAGAACATGTAATGAAGGTTACACAATATATGATAGAGAATAAAAGTGAAGCAAAGGACGTATTATATCTTGCTAAAAAATATTTTATCGATGTTTGTGTTAATAAAAAGAAAAAATATATAGTTACTTTTTCAGGGAATAATGATTTTACAGTTATTAATTTCTTATTTGAAAAATACGGTATCAACTTCAATTTTAGTGATTATTTCACTTCTGTTGATATTCAAAAAGTATATGAAAGTACTTTCAAAAAAGGCATAGGCTTGAAAGCTTTAGAAAAAAAGTTTGGAATAATTAGAGAAGGAGAACTTATTTCTGGTTCTAATCTTGCAAAAACATTCCATAAAGTTTTGAAAGATAAAGAATATTTTAAACGTATGCCAAAAGAAAAAATTGAAAAGATACTTATCTATAACGAACAAGATGTTGTTAATTTATTTCATATATTAGTTAATTGGAATTTAATCATAGAAGTAGAGCGTGAAGAAGAGGAAGAAAGACTAAGATTAAAAGAATTAGAAGAAAAATTAGCAAAAGAAAAAATTGAAGATAATCAAGATATCGAAGAAGATGGATATGAAAAATAAGCACATAAATTTATTTAGTGCTTATTTTTTTTATAATATTTCCATCACTTTGGAGAATTATATGACCATCTTCATCAGTTCTATAAATTTTGGAGTTGATTTCTGTAAGTTTTTTTAATGTGCTTTGATGTGGATGATTGAAGTCATTATTAATTCCACATTGTATTATAGAAATTTCAGGTGTTACAGCTTCTAGAAATTCTTTAGATGATGAGCTTGTGCTACCATGATGGCCAACTTTTAAAACATCAGAATTGATATTTGCTTTTAATACTTCCCTTTCAGCAACTTCTTCAGCATCGCCTGTAAATAAAAAACTATTATTTAAATGAGAAATTTTCATAATAGGAGAATAGTCATTTATATTACTATAAGAATCTTGATGGGGTGAAAAAATTTCTATGTTAATATTGGGATCAAAGTTAATTGTAGTGTTAGGCTTTAAAATATTTATTTGTTTATTATTTTCTATTAATTTTTTTTTGAAGTTTTCAAAATCTTTAGAAGAATAAATAGCGTAAGGTGCAAATATTTCATTGACTTTAAATTCAGTTAAAATCATATCGATATTGCCTATATGGTCTTCGTGGGGATGAGTTGCTATTAAAATATCTATAGTTTTAATTTTTTCTTTTTTTAGATATTTTTTTAAATTTAATTCTGCTGAATTAGGACCTGAATCAATAAGAATATTTTTATTATTTAGTTTGATTAATGTTGAATCTCCTTGTCCTACGTCAATGTAATGGATTTCTAAAACCTTAGTATTTGGTGATATACAAGAAATTATTGGAAATGTTATTAGGAGAAATATTAAATATTTTATTTTTTTCATTAATGTTTAGACCACCCTTTGAATATATTTTATTACAATAATTGTAAATATTAATTGTTCATAAGTAAAGTGTTAATTTTATTGAATTTTTTTTAGGTTATAAAGTATAATGTAATTAATATAATAAAGGGGAGTAGTTAAATGAATAAAATTTATCAAAAGATGAAGTATACATGGTCAGTATTCACTTATGTGATATATATGGTTTGGTTTTATGGTAAGAGTTATTGGGTTAATATGGTGAAGCTTTTTAAAGGTCAGCAAGCTGCTGAAGATTTTAAACATAGATCAGTTCAAAAGTGGTGCAAATTTACTTTTGATATAATTGGAGTTAATTTAGAAGTTGAGGGTGTAGAAAATATTCCAAAAACTAATTGTTTATTTGTTGGTAATCATCAAGGAATTTTAGATATACCAGCTCTTATGCTTAGTGCAGATAGAACGATTGGATTTGTTGCTAAAAAAGAATTATTAAAGGTTCCTGTTATGGGACGATGGATAATGCTTTGTCATAGTGTAGCGATTGATAGAAATGATCCAAGAGATGCTGTAAGAGTTATTAAAGATGGAGTTGAAAATTTGAAAAGTGGACATTCTCTTGGAATCTATCCGGAGGGAACAAGGGCAAAAGATGGAGTTTTAAAAGAATTTAAATCAGGAAGTTTAAAACTTGCGTTAAGAGCTAAAGTTCCAGTTGTTCCAGTTACTATAGATGGAAGTAATAAGGCTTATGAGTTAAATAAAAGATTTGAAAGTACAACTATCAAAATAACATATGGTAAACCTATATATGTAGACGAGCTTTCAAAGGCAGAACAAAAAGATTTAGCTAAAATAGTGCATGATATTGTTGAAAAAAATTTAAATAAGTAAAAATTTGATTTAAATACGTATAAATATTAAATATTTATACGTATTTTTTAAATTTTAATCAAAATATTACTTTTGAAATAATAGTAAATATTTGTTTTTAAAAATAAAAATGCAATATATATTAATTAAAAAGTTCAAAAATGATATGAAATCGTTTGGCAAAGTGTGTTTTTTATAAATTTACATAAAAAAAATGAAAAAAATATTTTGTAAAATTGCAAAAGTAATGTTATAATTAGTGACAAGAAAAGCAAACGTATTTCTAATAAAAAATTATTGGGGAACAAGGGGGTATTTATTTTGAGAAAAGAATTTTCTTTAAGTAATGATAAAGTAACGATAAATTTCACTGCTAAATATTGTGATAGTTTCGAGTCTATTATGGATAGTGAAGGATTTAGAAGAATTGTTGAGGCATATTTAACTAAGGCTAAGTTTAAAAATACTCATAATTATAAATTTTTAAATAATGCTATTGGTTCAGAAAATATTAAAGAATTAAGAAGAGAATTAATAGGTTGCTTTAAACTTCTTTCAATGATGAAATCAGATGAAGTTATAAGTGTTAATTCTAAATATGAATCATTACTTATTAATGAAAAGAAATTACTAGCAGTAATTGAAGATATTTATTCATATTGGAGAAAACTTGAAAGATATACAATAATTCATAATAATAAAATTAAAGAGGGGATAGCAGCTGTGAGTTTTACAGAAGCTAATACTGCATTTTCTCAGTTAGTTTTAAGATTTTATAGAAGAGTTACTAAAAACTTATTAAATGAAAATCCAAGAGTTTATAGACAAGTTCCAGCAGGTGGAAATGCTTGTTTAATGCTTAATAATGTTTTATGGCCGATTCCTAGTGGATATGAAATTTTAGAAGATATAAGTTTTATAGATTCAGTTTCGCTTGAGACACCATTTATTACTTATCCAAAAAGAAACACTAGAGATGGAATGTTTAGTGAAATTTTTGAAAATCCAATTAAAATGATGAACATAAATAGAGGACATTGGTTCTGTTATCCAATAAAAGTTGGAAGTCTTTTAGCACATGTTTATTTCCATAGAGATTTAATGTCACATGGAATTACCCTTTGTAACTTATTTGAAATGGCAAAACCTTCAGAATATAGAGGTAAAAAACCAGATATTATATATGCTTACGGCGCAAAAGATGGCGATGAAGTTAAAACTGTATTCTATGAAGATAAGAAAAATGATATGATGGTAGGCTATGTTAATTATAGTGAAAGTGTAGATTACTTTGGATATATGAAAAAGATGATATTAACACTACACAATCTAATAATGATGAAAAGAGAAGCGCTTCCTATTCATGGAGCTATGGTTAAAATACTTCTTAAAAATGGAAAAGAAGCTAATGTTATTATAATGGGAGATAGTGGTGCTGGTAAATCAGAAAGTTTAGAAGCATTTAGAACATTAAGTGAAGAATATATTAGTGAAATGACTATAGTCTTTGATGATATGGGAAGTATACAAATAGAGGATAACCAAATATATGGATACGGAACAGAAATAGGAGCTTTCGTTAGACTTGATGATTTAGATCCTGGATATGCGTTTAAAGAAATTGATAGAAGTATATTTATGAACCCTGATAAAATAAATGCTAGACTTGTTATCCCAGTTGCTTCATATGATGAAATTATGGAAGGGTATAAAGTTGACTTATTCTTGTATGCTAACAACTATACAGATGTTAATGGTAAGAAGTCAATTAATTACTTTACTAATCCAGAAGAAGCAATAGAATTGTTTAGAAAGGGTGCTAGAATGGCTAAAGGGACTACAACAGAAATGGGACTTGTTGAGTCATATTTTGCTAACCCGTTTGGTCCAGCACAAAAACAAGAAGAATGTGATTTATTATTAGAAAAATACTTTAATAAAATGTTTGAAACAGGTGTTAAAGTTGGAGAAATAAATACATGTCTTGCTATTAAAGGAATGGAAAAAGAAGGTCCTAAAAAGGCAGCACTTGAATTATTTGAAATAATAAACAATTTATAATAAAAAGACTCTGTGTCTAAAAGTCACAGAGTCTTTTTTTGATAGAAATTTATCTATGTATTTAAAAAATATTAAGTTTAAGGAATAAAAATGCATCTAAGTAAACTTAGATGCATTTTAGACTAACAATTAAAGTCTGATATTTCTATCTATAGGCTGTGATAATGATATGAAAGTATCAGTTCTATTGATACCATCAATGATATTCACTTTATTTAATAAAATATCTTGTAAGTCTGATATGCTTTTGCACACTAGTTTTGCAAATATAGTATATGCTCCAGTTATTAAGTGAAGTTCTACTATTTCTTTAATAGAAGATAACTTATCAAAGATTTCATTATAAGATGATGTACAATCAACGTAGATTCCTACGAAACATGTAACATCATAACCTAATTTTGAAAGATTTAATAGAATTCTAGTACCTTTTATTATGCCTAAATCCTCCATTTTCTTCATTCTAACATGAATAGTACCACCAGAAACGTGACATATTCTTGCTATCTCAAGATATGGAGTTCTGCAATCTTTAATCAGTATATCTAAAATTTGTAAGTCTAACTCGTCTAAATGCATTGAATTTGATAAAGACACAAAACCACCTCGTATTTATATAATATTTTTTGATATTATTATTCTATCAAACTTCGAGCTATTTTTAAAGAAAAACTTACAAAATACTAAAAAAAAATCAATAAATTTGATAAAAACTTTAAAATATACACTAAATTTTGGAAAAAATATCTTGTTTACAAATATTTTAATTGAAAAATTTGTTAGTTTACTCTAATATTAATATTAATAGAAAATGTTAAGGAGGGGACAATATGTTAAGTTTTATAATAACGACTATTGTAGCTGTTGTAGTATTCTTTGGTGCATATATGTTACTTAATAGATATGTTTTTCCAAATATAAGAATTAATAAGTGGATAGTATTCGCCATAGCAATAATACTTATAATCATAGCTTTTGTAATTCCAAATATTAATGCAGTTATGAATTATCTTAAAATTGCTCTTACAGGAATCGGTGCAATAATATTCTTCTGGTTCTATGATATAAATCAAAATGGTCAGCCAACAGCTAAAAAGAAAGAAAAACAGGTTACTATAAAAGCTAAGGCTAAGCCTAATAGGGTAAAAAACAAAAAATAAATAGAATTATTGAAGTGAGTAGTCTTTAGGGCTACTTTTTCTATTAATTTGTATAATTTTACGGTACAATATTATTAAAAATATTCTAATAGTAAGTAGATAAAGGTGATAATATGTGTGATGAATTAATGGTTATGAATATCTTAGAAAAATATCCACATGTGATGGACATAATAAAAGATGAAAATATTAATATAAATAATTTAGATGAGATATATAGAGAATATAGAAAAAATCGAGAAGCTCATGAAAATCAAATGGAATTTATTGCTAATATTTTAAGATCAAATAAAAATGTGCATTCTGTAAAATCAAGAATAAAGAATGCTGATAGATTGATAGAAAAAATAATTAGAAAAACTAGAGATAGAAAAAATAAATATGGTGAAAATTTTGAATTTACTGTAAATAACTATCAAGATGAAATTAATGATATGATAGGTGTTAGAGTTATTCATATTTTTAAAGAAGAATGGGAAGCTATACATGATTTTATAAATAAGACATGGAAAGTTATTGAGATAACTGCTAACGTACGAGATGGCGATAATACTAAGCGTTTTAATGAATTAGGAATAGAGGTAAGATCTAGAACTTCTGGATACAGATCAGTGCATTATTTAGTAGAGCTTAATTTTACACTAGAGGCCTCTATAATTGCTGAAATACAAGTAAGAACTATTTTTGAGGAAGGCTATGGAGAAATCGATCATAGACTTAGGTATTCACATAATGAGATACCAGAAATATTAAAGGATAATATTCTTGTATTTAATAGATTGATAGGGAGTGTTGATGAGATGTCATCATTAATTAGTCATCTTAGTTCTGAGCTTTTAGAAAAAAATGCTGAAATTGAAAGATTAAAAGCTTTAATAAAAAAATAAAATGAACTGTATCAAATTTGGAATTAACCAAATCATGATACAGTTCATTTTATTTTTAATAATTTAAACAATAAATTATTAAGTTTTAAGGAATAGAAATGAAAATACCTCTTTATATAACATTTAGTAGTGCTATAAATTTTCGTTAGTTATAAAAATAGGGGAACTTATAGCTTCTCTCTTATCATATAAAATAACTTTTACAACAAACCACTTTTCAGCTATGTTATGTTTGTGTTCATACATAAATTTTATTTTATGCAAATCTAAGTCTAAATTTTCTTTGATGATTTTATTATTTGAAGTTATTATTTGAATTTTATCTATTTTTTTAATAGAATCCTCTATATAAATCAAAAATTTTAATTTGCTGCTAGTTAAATTAACTATTCCACCCATAAAAATATTATTTATTGTAAAGTACATTTTTAAAGATTTTGATTCAGTTGAAAAAGTATGTCTGTTTTTTAATCCATAAATCAAATCATTTTTAGAAAGTGAATGCGAAATAATACAAGTTAAGTTTTCTTCTTTGCCAATATTCAAATTATGATTATCTTGTCCATTAATAGCTGAAAGTTTCCATCCTTTATCTAACATATTAAAATAAATTTTATCGTGTTTTGTATATTTTTTTCCAAAAGTTCCATTTCCAATTTCTATACTACAAATAAGTGAATTGCTTATTTTAGTAAGAGGAATATTTGTAACATTACTATGAGGATGATTAATAAATACTAATGTGTTAGTATCTTTTAGACACCAAAGCATAAGAGCTGTTATATTATCAACATTTCCTGTGAAATAGTTAGGTGGGTTTATAATATTGAAATGTCCAAACTCCGAACTACTTACTTCAAATCCAGCGATGACAATAAAATCAGAATTTTTTTTATTATATTTAGATACCAATTTATTTATTGTTTGCCATTTATTTAATTTTGGGCTTTTTTCTAAATAGTTATTGTGGTCTGTGATAATTAAAAAGTCTAAATCATTTCTATAAGCTATTTCTATACATTCTCCAGGAGTACCTTTCCCAGTCGAAAAACTTGTATGAGAATGTGGAACTCCATAAAAAAAGTTTAATTTATTTAAATCAATTTCATTGTTAGATATTTTGTATTTTTTTTTACTCAAGTAAACACCTACCTTTTGTAGTAGTCGCTATTTATTTAAAACTTTACTTTTTAAATAAACAAGGTTAATATTAATAGGATAGATATTCAAATTTATATCAATATTTTTCTTGGTTAAATTAGTGAGTATTATTTCAAATAAATTTTGTAGTACATATATAAGTTTATTCTTTAAAAAATAAGCTTATAACTAAATTGTGAAATAGGAGGAAGTTATGATTAAAATAGGTGATTTTAATAAGTTAACTGTAATTAGAAAATCTGATTTTGGTGTATTTTTAAATGCAGAAACAAAAAATACAAACGATGATATATTAGTTCCTAATAACAGCTTATTAACTGAAGGCATAGAAATTGGAGACGAATTAGAAGTTTTTATATATAGAGATTCTTGGGATAGAATGATAGCTACTGAAAAGAAGCCAAAAGCTATAGTTGGTGATTTAGCCGTTCTAGAAATTAAAGATATTAGAGAAGATATAGGTGCTTTTGCAGATATGGGTCTTGAGAGAGATTTATTTATTCCATTTAAGGAACAAAAATTTGACTTAGAAATAGGAAAATCATATCTTTTATATGTGTATGTAGACAAAACAGGTAGACTTGCAGCAACAACAGATGTTGATAGATATCTTGAAGAAATTGAAGAACCTGAATTACATAGTGAGGTTACAGGAATAGTATACGGATATCAAACTAATGGATCTTTATCTGTAGCTATTGATAATAAATATAAAGCAGCTGTCTTAACTAGAGAATTTTTTGATGATATAAAACCTGGTGAGTATGTTGAGGGAATTATTAATAGAATTTATGAAGATGGAATGGTTACTTTAAGACTTAGAGCTAAAAAACTTGATGAGAAAAGTAAACTTGAAAATGAAATCTTAGATTATTTAAAGAAAAATGGTGGAAGCATGGCGCTAGGAGATAAAAGTTCACCAGATGATATTAGAAGAGTATTTAAATGCTCTAAAAAATATTTTAAAATGGCACTTGGTGGATTATATAAGCAAAAACTTATAACACAAGATCAAACAGGTACAAAATTAGTATAAATAGAATGTCTTTTAGGCATTCTTTTTTTATATAAAAATTAACAAATATATACTATAATGGTATAAAGGACAAATTAATTATTTAGGAGGGGTTAATGGAAATTAAAAATATTAGAAGTGAGCAGCTAACGGAAATTAAAAGGGACAAAAAAGTAACTCAAAAAAAAGATTTTTCACAAAGTTTTGGTGATGCTAAAGATAGAAGATCCAATGAACAATTTAAAGAAATGATTAAACAAATACATACAAAGGGGAATAAACTTATAATTAGTAAATCTTATGCTGATGTAAGAGCATATAAAAGAATGATAAAAGAATATTTAAAAGAAGTTTTGAATCATATGTATAAAGTGAAAAATAATACAAGCTTTTGGCAAACACAATATTTTATAACAGTTGATTTAATTGATGAAAAACTAGATGATTTAACGAATGAACTATTAAATAATGAATTAGAAAATATAGCTATAGCAGCTACAATTGATGAAATTCAAGGGCTAATAGTAGATATTTATCGTTAAAAATTTATTGCTTTAATAACATAGTTTATAATTTTACTTATTTAATGATATTATAATTCGTTATAAATCGAGTCTACCTTTAAAGAACCATAGCATATTATTAAATATAAACAAATAATTAAGTGTGGTGAAGTTTTGATAGAAGAGTCTGGAAAATTAGTTTTAGTAGTAAATAACGAATTAGGGTTGCCAGTATATAATTCTAAAATAGATATTGAATCTAAACTGATTAAAAGAGTTATAAAAACTAATTTTTGTGGCTTAGCTAGTTGTGATTTACCTTTTGGAGAATATATACTTAAAATAGCAGCAAACGAATATAATTCTAGAAAATTTAAAGTTTTCTTAAAAGAAAAAAACTCTTTTTTAGCTATAACTTTGAAATATTTAGATAATAGTATTCATGGATATATAAAAGATGATGAAAATATAAATAATCAAAGCATTAAAGTTTATTTACTTTATGAAATTACTGATGGAACTTTTGTTAGAGTAAAAGAAACTTTTGCTAATAAAATAGGGTATTATAAGTTTGAAAATATTCCAAGAGGAAATTACAAGGTAGAGGCAGTTTATGAAGACGAATAAAATAATTAGGAGGTGTATAAAATGGAATGGATATGGTTAATTGTAATAGTTGTTGCAGTAGTGTTAGATTTAGTTACATCAGATTTTTTATTTTCAGGTTTTTCTATAGGAGCTGTAGTTGCATTGCTTCTAGATTTACTTGGAGTTAATATCATTATACAAATTATTGTTTTTGGTATAGTTGGAGCCGTATTTACGTTTACAATGTATCCAATTATTAAAAAGAAATTAAAAAAGGATAATGTTAGATTAAATTTAATGGAAGAAAATTATATAGGTCAAGAATTTGTTTTAGAAAAAGATGTTAATGATGAAATTTTATTGAAGTTTCAAGGTACTTATTGGACATTTAAAACTAAGGAACCAATATTAAAGGGTGAAAGTGCAAAGATTATTGCTGTAGAAGGAAATAAACTTTTAATTGAAAAAATTTCATAAAAATTTATGTGTAAAGGATGGTATTAAAAATGGTAGGAATAATAATAGCAGCGATACTTGTAGTAATTTTATTACTTGTATTAATATTTTCAATCAAAGTCGTAAATACTGGATATATTTATATTTTAGAAAGATTTGGACAGTTTTATAAAATTTTAGAGCCAGGATGGCATATTACAATTCCTTTTGTTGATTATGTTAGAAAAAAAATATCTACAAAACAACAAATTTTAGATATACAACCACAGACTGTTATTACTAAAGATAATGTTAATATTCAAATAGATAATGTTATTTTTTATAAAGTATTAAATGCTAGAGATGCAGTGTATAACATAGAAGATTATAAATCAGGAATAATTTATTCAACTATAACAAATATGAGAAATATTGTTGGGAATATGACTCTTGATGAGGTTTTATCTGGTAGAGATAAAATTAACTGTGAATTGTTAGAGATTATAGATCAAGTTACAGATGCTTATGGTATAAAAATATTATCTGTTGAGATTAAAAATATTTTACCTCCAAGAGAAATTCAAGATGCGATGGAAAAGCAAATGAAGGCAGAAAGAGATAAAAGAGCTGTAATTCTTCAGGCAGAAGGCCTTAAGCAAAGTGAGATAGCTAAGGCGGAAGGGGAAAAACAAGCTAAAATTTTAAGAGCAGAAGCTGAAAAACAGGCTAATATTAAAAGAGCAGAGGGGTTAAAAGAATCACAGCTTTTAGAAGCAGAAGGTAAGGCTAAAGCGATAACAGAAATAGCTCAAGCAGAAGCTGGCGCTATACATCAAGTAAATAACGCAATTATAGAAAGTGGTACTAATGAAGTTGTTATAGCTTTAAAACAAGTTGAAGCACTTAAAGAAATGGCAAATAGTCCAGCTAATAAACTTATTTTACCAAATGAGACATTATCATCATTAGGAAGCATTGCAGCTATAGCTGATATATTAAAAGGTAATAATGAAAAATAATATTTAAAATAAAAGGTAAGATATCCTAAAATATAGTGAGATCTTACTTTTTTATTTAGCCTAAAATTTTACTAATAGTGAAAACTTTTTTTTAATATGTTATAATGTTTGCATTAACAATAAGAAAAAAGATGTTTAGAGAGGAATTTTGACTATGAATTTTTGGTGCGAAGTTTATTTAAATAGATTAGAAAACAATTTAGATAAAATAAAAGAAATAACTAATAATAAAAAATTAATAGGAGTAATCAAGGGTGATGCATATGGACTTGGAATAAGAGAAATAGCTAAGTTTATAGAGGATAAGGTTGATATGATAGCTGTAGCTGATATGGAAGAGGCTAATCAAGTATCAAGGAATAAAGATGTATTAGTATTATCTCCTCTTTGTCAAGAAGAGTGCTTTATACAAAATAGACCTAATCTTGTTTTAAGTGTTGATAATGAAGAAGTTTTAAATATAATAGATAAAGAACAAACTTATAGAGTACATATTTATGTGGATACAGGTATGAATAGAATGGGAATAAAACCTGAAAAATTAGATGAAGTTATCGACTATATAGAAAAAATGTATAAAAATATAAAAATAGAAGGTATATACACACATTTACACAAAGCGGCAGATGAGGAATATACATTAAAACAAATAGATTTATTCAAATCAGTAACAACTAAATACAAAGATAAAATTAAATATATTCATTGCCTTGCATCTAGTGGAATCGTCAATGATAAATTAAGAGCTGCCGCAGATTTTACAACAGCAGTTAGAGCAGGAAACATTTTATATGGATATATTGGTTCTGGAAAGGGAATAAAAAAAGTCTTTGATTATTATGCAAAAGCTGTATCTGTATATGAAGTTAAAAATGGCGAAACCGTAGGGTATGGTGCTAAATTTAAAGCGAGTAAAGATATGACAGTTGGAATACTTCCAGTTGGAAATGTTCAAGGACTTGGTGTTACTAGAGAGATACATAAAAATGTTATTTATGATGTGGTTAGAGCTTTTATTAGATCGTTTAAAGAAAGACCTATAGTATATAATGAAAATCATCCAGTACATGTTTTAGGTAAACCTAATATGAATGTTACAATTATAGATTTTGAAAACTTTGATAAAAATGATAAATTTAAGTTAGAAATGTCACCGATTATTTCTAATAGTATAGTTGAGAAAAGATATATAGTTGAGTAAATTTAAGGATTATAATTCAAATGACGAATTATAATCCTTTTTTTATTCAAAATAGTTTGACTTTTAAAAATCTAAATGGTAATATATAGTCATAACACGAATATTACTTAAATTATATATAAAATAGTTCGTAAATTTGGGGGTTGTTATGTTAAATATATTTTTTGTAGAAAAGAAAAAAGGGTTTGATGTAGAGGCTAAAAAACTTTTAGAAGATTTTAAAGAGAACTTATTAATAGCTAATTTAAAAGGGGTTAGAGTTTTAAATAAATATATCTTAAAAGGCGATAGGGTAAATGGACTTGAAAGTATATTGTATGAACCGCCAATAGATAACTTATACAAAAACGAATTTCCAATAAATGAAAAGGAAATTTCTTTTGCTGTTGAATATTTGCCAGGTCAATATGACCAAAGAGCAGATGCTGCAAGTGAATGTTTTGCTATATTGAACAGTGGAAGAAAAATAGATGTTAAAAATTCAAAAGTTATAGTCTTATCAGGAGAAGTTACACAAAGTGATATAGAAAAAATTAAAACTTATTATATAAATAAAGTAGACTCTAGAGAGGTAGAGGCCTTAAGTAAAGATTTTAATATAGAGTATACTTTACCAACTGATGTAGCGGACTTAGATGGATTTCTTGGTTTAACTTTAAAGGAACTAGAAAACTTACATTTTGAATTGGGTTTAGCTATGAGCTTTGAGGATCTTAAAATGATACAAAAATATTTTATATTAGAAAATAGAAATCCAACTATAACAGAAATTAAAGTTATAGATACTTATTGGTCAGATCATTGTAGACATACGACTTTTGAAACTAAAATAGAAAATATTGAAATCGAAGATGGAAAATATAAAGATTTATTAGAAAATGCAGTTAGAAGCTATAGAGAAAGTAGAAAATTTGTTTATGAAGATAAAGAAAAAAATATGACGTTAATGGACATAGCAATTATATCTATGAAAGAAATGAAAAAGAGAGGAGTTCTTTCTGACTTAGATGTATCACAAGAAATAAATGCTTGTTCAATTAATGTAAAAATTGAAACTGATAAAGGTTTTGAGGATTATTTATTAATGTTTAAAAATGAAACTCATAATCATCCAACGGAAATAGAGCCATTTGGAGGAGCTGCTACTTGCCTTGGAGGTGCAATAAGAGATCCTTTATCAGGGAGAACTTATGTATATCAAGCAATGAGAATAACAGGAAGCGGGGATCCAACTGTTTCTATAGCTGAAACTTTAGAAGGTAAGTTACCACAAAGAACTATAACTCTTGGAGCTGCACATGGGTATAGTTCTTATGGAAATCAAATAGGTCTTGCTACTGGAGAGGTTAGAGAGATTTATCATCCAGGATATGTAGCTAAAAGACTGGAGATAGGAGCAGTTCTTGGAGCTGCACCTAAAGCAAATGTAACGAGAGAAACTCCAAGTGTTGGTGATTTGATAATACTTCTTGGTGGTAAAACTGGAAGAGATGGTTGTGGTGGCGCAACAGGCTCATCAAAGGAACATACAGAAACTTCAAAAGATTTGTGTGGGGCAGAAGTTCAAAAGGGTAATCCACCTACAGAGAGAAAAATTCAGAGATTATTTAGAAATAAAAAACTTACAACTATGATAAAAAGGTGTAATGATTTTGGTGCTGGAGGAATTTCGGTTGCAATAGGTGAACTTTGTGATTCTCTGGATATAAATTTAGATTTAGTTCCTAAAAAATATGCAGGACTTGATGGAACAGAGCTTGCAATATCAGAGTCACAAGAAAGAATGGCAGTAGTAGTGGAAAAAAATGATGCAAATGCTTTTATAAAATTAGCTAACGATGAAAATTTAGAAGCTACAATAGTTGCTAAAGTAACTGATAGTGGATATATGCGAATGTTATGGAATGATAAAGTAATCGTGAATTTAAAAAGAGAGTTTTTAAATACAAATGGAGCAACTCAAACAACAGATGTCAAAGTAAGTCAGCCGATAGGAAAATTTTTCGATGAAATAAGAATGGATAATCAACAGAAAATAATTGATGAAGCTTTAGAAAATTTAAATATTACGCTGCAAAAAGGATTGGTAGAAAGATTTGACTCTACTATAGGAGCAGGAACAATTTTAATGCCGTTTGGTGGGAAATATCAATTATCTCCTTCTGAAGGTATGGCTTGTAAAATTCCTGTCTTAGAAGGCGTGAGTAAAGATTGTTCAATTATGGCTTCTGGATTTAATCCATATCTTTCAAGTTGGAGTCCTTTTCACGGAGCTTATTATAGTATAGTTGAGGCTGTAACTAAAATTGTAGCTATGGGAGGAAAATATGAAAATATTCGTTTAACTTTACAAGAATATTTTGAGAAACTTGGTAAGGATAAAGAAAGGTGGGGAAAACCTTTTGCAGCTCTTCTTGGAGCATTAACTATTCAAAAAGAACTTAATATTCCAGCTATAGGTGGCAAAGATTCGATGTCAGGAAGTTTTGGGAATTTGGATGTTCCTCCTACACTTGTTGCATTTGCAGTAACTACTGAAAAATGTTCAAAAATTATTTCAACAGAGTTTAAAAAACAAAATTCAAAAATTATTTTAATCAAAACAAGTAGAAATACTGATGAACTTTTAGAGTGTAATGAATTTAAAAGAAACTTAGATATAGTATATAAATTAAATACTAAAAATCAAATATTAGCTATGAATTCAGTAAAAAATGGAGGTCTTATAGAAACTATTATTAAGATGTCTATAGGAAATAAAATTGGGGTTAAAGTTAATAATGATGATTTATTTACTCCAAATTACGGAAGTTTAGTTTTAGAAGTATCTAATGAATTCAATTTTAATCAACTTTCTGATATTAATTATGAAATAGTTGGTGAAACATCTAAAGATTCTATAATTAGAGTTAATGATTGTAATTATGATATAGATACAGTTATTTTAAAGTTAGAATCAAAACTTTCTAAAGTATTTAAATTTAAGACTGAGGATAAAAATGAAAAAATAAATAATTTGAAATTTGACTCTTCAAATATAATTAAAGCAAAAAATAAAGTAGAAGTTCCACAAGTTTTAATACCAATATTCCCAGGAACAAACTGTGAATATGATAGCATAAAAGCTTTTGAGAGGGCAGGTGCAAAAGTTAAATCTTTAGTATTTAAAAATCTTACTGCAAAAATGTTAGAAGAGTCTATAGATAATCTAGAAAAAGAAATTAGAACGGCTAATATAGTAATGATCCCAGGTGGTTTTTCAGCAGGAGATGAACCTGATGGTTCTGCAAAATTTATAGCTACAGTTTTTAGAAATGAAAAAATCAAAGCTGCGGTTACAGATCTTTTGGAAAATCGCGAAGGCCTTATGCTTGGTATTTGCAATGGATTCCAAGCTCTTATAAAACTTGGACTTGTACCATATGGTAAAATAGTTGATTTAGATGAAGAAATGCCTACTTTAACTTATAACAATATTGGCAGGCATATGAGTTCTATTATACAAACTAGGATTGCCTCAAATAAATCTCCATGGCTTTCTAATGTTAATATTGGAGATATTCATAATGTAGCGATTTCCCATGGTGAAGGAAGATTTGTAGCTAGTAAGAGTTTGTTAGAAAGTCTTATTAAAAATGGACAAGTTACTACTCAGTACGTTGATTTAAAAGGGAATGCAAGTGGTGACATGCCATACAATCCTAATGGTTCAATGATGGCTATAGAAGGTATAACAAGTTTTGATGGAAGAGTTTTCGGTAAAATGGGGCATTCTGAAAGAATTGGAGAAAATCTATATAAAAATATTATAGGTGAATTTGATCAAAAGATATTTGAGTCTGGAGTTGAATATTTTAGGTAAACTTTGGATTTTATATATAAAGATAAATGCTTAGTTACTTTTTTTACTAAGTATTAAGTATTAGGAGGGTTTAGTGTGAAAGTAGGTATATTTTTTGGAAGTAAGTCTGATACAGAAAAAATGAGAGGTGCTGCTAATGCTTTGAAAGAATTTGGCGTAGAGTATAAAGCATTTATTTTATCAGCTCACAGAGTTCCTGAAAAACTTGAAGAGACTTTAGAAGTAATTGAAAATGAAGGGTGTGAAGTTATAATAGCTGGAGCTGGACTTGCAGCACATTTACCAGGAGTTATTGCTTCTAAAACAATACTTCCTGTTATAGGAGTTCCTATAAATGGTGCATTAGAAGGATTAGACTCTTTGTATTCAATTGTTCAAATGCCAAAATCTATACCAGTTGCAACTGTTGGTATAAATAATAGTTATAATGCTGGTATGTTAGCAGTACAAATACTTGCTATAAAATATAATGATATAAATAAAAAACTTAAAGAATATAGAATTGAGATGAAGAAAAAATTTATAGAAGAAAATGGAGAAGGAGTAGAATTATAATGAAAATGCAGGAAATGTTATATGAAGGAAAAGCAAAAAAAATATTTGGAACTGATATAGCTGATAAGGTTATTGTTTATTATAAGGATTCCGCAACAGCTTTTAATGGAGAAAAAAAATCTGAGATTGATGATAAAGGTGTGTTAAATAATGCTATAACATCATTGATTTTTGAAATGTTGAATAAACAAGGTATTAAAACCCATTTTATAGAAAAGTTAAGTGATAGAGAGCAACTTTGTGAAAAAGTAGAAATTGTCCCACTTGAAGTAATAGTTAGAAATGTTGCAGCTGGTAGTATGGCTAAAAGACTTGGATTAAAAGAAGGTTTTGAACTTAAAACTACTGTTCTAGAACTTTCATATAAAGATGATGAATTAGGAGATCCTTTAATAAATGATTATCATGCAGTTGGTATAGGTGCAACTACATTTGAAGAACTTGAGGCTATTTATGATATTACAAGAAAGGTAAATGATATCTTAAAGGACTTTTTCTTGAAACAAAATATTAAGCTTATTGATTTTAAAATAGAATTTGGTAGAAATAAAAATGGAGAAATAGTTCTAGCAGATGAAATTTCACCAGATACTTGTAGATTTTGGGATGCAATTACTAATGAAAAATTAGATAAAGATAGATTTAGAAGAGATCTTGGTAATGTTAAAGATGCATATATTGAAATATTAAATAGAATTAGCAAATAAATTTAAAAGAAAAAGGGGAATAAGAATATGTACGATCCTATTAATGATAAATTTAAAGATGAATGTGGAGTTTTTGGTATTTATTCAAAAAATGGACTGAATGTAGCTCAATATACTTATTATGGATTATACGCTCTTCAACATAGAGGGCAACAAAGTGCAGGTATAGCAATTGCTAATGGAGAAGATGTTATTGTACACAAAGATTTAGGGCTTCTTACAGATGTATTTGAATTAAAGGATTTAGATAAACTTAATAAAGGACATATTGCAATAGGACATGTTAAATATGAAGCTGAAAAAGAAGCAAAAGTTGAAAATGCTCAGCCACTTGTAAGTTCAACTAAGTTAGGAACTATAGCAATGGCTAATAATGGTAGTCTTGTTAATGGGGATATAATTAAAGGTTTGTTAGAAGATTCAGGATATGTATTCCATACTGATAGTGATGTTGAAGTGTTAATAAGTCTTATTGCAAGAAGTGCTAAAAGAGGAATTGTCAAAGCTATATATTCTGCAGTTCAAGCTGTTAGAGGTTCTTTTGCCGTTGCTGTTGCAACAAAAGATCAGTTAATAGGTATAAGAGATCCTCATGGTATAAGACCACTTTGTATAGGTGAATTAGAAGGGGATTATATTTTATCTTCCGAATCTTGTGCATTAGATGCAGTAGGCGCAAATTTTGTAAGAGATGTTAAGCCAGGAGAAATTGTTATAATATCTGAAAATGGTCTTGAAAGCATACATTATTCAGAAAAGACGCAATGTGAAACTTGTGCTTTTGAATATATATATTTTGCAAGACCTGATAGTACAATGGATGGAGTAAATGTTCATATGGCTAGAATTAATGCTGGTGCTATGTTATATAAGCAAAATCCCGTAGAAGCAGATATTGTTATTGGTGTTCCTGATTCTGGATTATCATCAGCTATAGGGTATTCTAAAGCGTCTGGTATTCCATATGATATAGGTTTTGTAAAGAACAAATATATTGGAAGAACATTTATAGCACCTGATCAAAAAATGAGAGAAAGAGCTGTATCAGTAAAATTAAATCCATTAAAAATAAATGTTGAAGGCAAGAGAGTTATGTTAATAGATGATTCTATCGTTAGAGGGACAACTTCAAGACATTTAGTAGAGTCGTTAAGAAGAGCTGGCGCAAAAGAAGTGCATTTTAGAATAGCATCACCAATAGTTAAATTCCCGTGTTATTTTGGGATAGATACTCCTTATAGAAAAGATTTAATAGGAGCTAATAAATCAATAGAAGAAATTAGAGAATCAATAGGTGTAGATTCTTTAGATTATTTGACAATAGATAATTTATTGGAAAGTTTATCTAGTGGATGTAATAGCAAAGGGTATTGTTTAGGATGCTTGAATGGAGTATATCCAGTATCAACTCCTATAGAGCAAGGTGAAGATATTTTATAAGAGAGGTAGTAAAAATGATAACATACAAAGATGCAGGTGTTAATATAGAAGAAGGTTATAAATCAGTTTCATTAATCAAAGATTATGCAAAGAAAACTTTAAGTGAATATGTTTTAAGTGGACTTGGTAGTTTTGGAGCTTTTGTTGAACTTCCAGAAGGATATAAAAAACCTGTTCTCGTTTCTGGAACAGATGGAGTTGGTACTAAACTTGAAATAGCATTTAAAATGAAAAAATACGATACAGTTGGAATTGATTGCGTTGCTATGTGTGTAAATGATATTTTATGTCATGGGGCAAAACCTTTATTTTTTCTCGATTATATAGCTTGTGGTAAGCTTGATGCAAAAGTTGCAGCTGATCTTGTTAAAGGGGTTTCAGATGGGTGTTTAATGAGTGGATGTTCTTTAGTTGGTGGAGAAACAGCTGAAATGCCGGGCTTTTACCCGGAAGGTGAATATGATATGGCTGGTTTTGCTGTTGGCGTTGTTGATAAGGATGCTATTGTTGATGGTTTAAAAATAGGAGAAGGTGATATTTTAGTTGGATTACCTTCTTCAGGTATACACTCTAATGGGTTTTCATTAATTAGAAAATTATTTGAAAATTTGAATGAAGAGTTTGAAGATAAGGAAATTTGGAGAACTTTAATTGAACCAACTAAAATTTATGTGAAACAAGTACAGGCAGTATTAGCAGAAATAGACGTTAAAGGAATGGCACATATAACTGGTGGTGGATTTATTGAAAATATTCCAAGAATGTTTAGCAAAGAAGGTTTAACAGCAATAATTAACACAGATTCTTATGAACTTCCAAGTATTTTTAAATATGTTATTGAAAAAGGTGTAGATAAAAATCATATGTATAATACATTTAATATGGGGATAGGTTTTGTATTATGTGTAGATAAGAAAGATTTGAAAAGCACTTTTGAGATATTAAAAAAGCAGGGAGAAAATCCAATTGAATTAGGATATATAATCTCTGGGGGTGAGTCTATTTGCTTAAAATAGCTGTATTAATATCAGGGAGTGGTAGTAATCTAGAGTCTATTATGAATTCTATAGATTCTGGGTTTTTAAATCAAGTTGAAATTGTAAAAGTGATAAGCGATAGAAATGCAAAAGGAATAAAAAAAGCAGATGCTAAGGGCTATGAAACTTTGGTTTTAGATAGAACGAAATATGGAGTATTATTAAGCTCTAAAATATTAGAAGAGTTAAAAGGAAAGGTTGATATTATAGTGTTAGCTGGATATCTTTCTATAATAGATACTAATTTAATAGATGAATTCGAAAATAGAATAATAAATATACATCCATCGTTAATTCCTAGTTTTTGTGGTGCTGGGATGTACGGTATGAAAGTTCATAAGGCTGCTATAGAAAAAGGAGTTAAATATTCAGGATGTACAGTTCATTTTGTTAATAGTGAAGTTGATGATGGAGCTATTATAAAACAACGGATTGTGGAAGTTTTATTTGAGGATACAGCAGAAATATTACAGAAGAAAATTTTAAAGGAAGAGCATAAAATTTTACCAGAAGTTTTAAAACTTTTAAGTGAAAATAAAATAAAACTTATAGGTAATAGAGTGCAAATATTATAAATTTCTTGAAGGTTGGAGGAAATATTAATGATAAAAAGAGCTTTAATTAGTGTTTATAATAAAACTGGTATTTTAGAAGTTGCAAAAAAACTAATTGAAAAAAATGTGGAGATTATTTCATCTGGTGGGACTTATAAATATTTAAATGATAATGGAATAAAGGTAGTAGAAGTAAATGAAGTTACTAAAAGTGATGAAATGTTAGATGGGAGAGTTAAAACATTACATCCTAGTATACATGGTGGGATTCTTGCTATAAGAGATAATGAAAATCATATGAATACTTTAAATGCAAGAAATATAAGACCTATAGATTTAGTTATAGTTAATTTATATCCATTTTTTGAGAAAGTTAGAGAAGATTTAATATTTGAAGAAAAAGTTGAATTTATTGATATTGGTGGACCTACAATGTTAAGGTCTGCAGCTAAAAATTTTAAGGATGTAATAGTACTTAGTGATATCAAAGACTATAAAATGTTTATGGATGAGTTTGAAGCAGATGAAATAAGTTATAGTTTTAGAAAAAGGATGGCTGCAAAAGTTTTTAATTTAATGAGTGCATATGATGGTGCTATTTCAAACTTTTTATTTGAAGAAGAAGAATATCCAGAATATCTATCTCTTTCTTATAAAAAAATTCAAGATTTAAGATATGGAGAAAATCCTCATCAGAAAGCAGCATATTATGGTTCTACAGAGTTTGCTGGAGCTATGAATAGTTTTGATATTCTTAATGGAAAGGCCTTATCTTATAATAATATAAAAGATTTAGATATAGCAGTAAAAGTTGTGAATGAATTTGAAGGTGAAATTGCTTGTTGTGCATTAAAACATAATACTCCTTGTGGTGTTGCAATAGCTAATAGTGTAGAGGAAGCTTATATTAAAGCGTATGAATGTGATGAAGTATCAATATTTGGTGGTATTGTAGCCTTAAACAAAAAAGTTAACAAACAAACAGCTAGTCAAATGATAAAGATATTTTTAGAAGTTGTAGCTGCACCAGATTTTGATGATGAAGCTTTAGAAATTTTAAAAACTAAAAAGAATTTAAGAGTAATTAAATATAATAATAAACCTGTAAATAACAAATATATGGTATCAGTCGATGGTGGTATTTTAGTTCAAGAAGAAGATAATAAATTTATCGATAAATTAAAAACTGTTACTAAAAGAGTACCCACAACGGAAGAAATGGAGAATTTACTTTTTGCAATGAAAGTAGTTAAATATGTAAAATCTAACGCTATAGTTGTTGCGAAAGATAAAAAAGCAATTGGTATTGGTGGTGGAGAAGTCAATAGAATTTGGGCTGCTTGTCAAGCGCTTGAAAGAGGTAGTGGTGCTACAGTTCTTGCATCCGATGCATTTTTCCCATTTGATGATACTGTTAAAAAAGCTTCAGAATATGGAATAGAAGCAATTATACAACCTGGTGGTTCTATTAAAGATGAGGATTCTATAGTAGCTTGTGATGAGCTTAATATGACTATGGTTATGACTGGAATAAGACATTTTAAACATTAATGATAGGGGTGTTAAGTCACCCTTATTTTTTAAAATTCAATAAAATACTTTGAGTTAAATATTTTATTATCAAAATACTTAATTCAGAGTTGATTTTATTAAAGCAGCATCTATATTAAATAACTTAATAATGGCAAGGGGGAATATAAAATGGAATTATTACTTATAGGATCAGGTGGTAGAGAGCATGCATTAGCTAGGAAACTTGCTAAAAATAAAAATGTGAAAAAAGTTTATTGTGCACCTGGAAATGGTGGGATGGCATTAGAAGATAAATGTGAGATTGTAAATTTAACAACTATTGATGATTTAGCTCAATTTGCTAGAGAAAAGAAAGTTTTTCTTACTATAGTAGGACCAGAAAATTTATTAATTGATGGAATTGTAGATTTATTTAATAAAAATGGACTTAAAATATTGGGTCCATCTAAAAGAGGTGCTATGCTTGAAGGAAGCAAAAGTTTTTCAAAAGATTTTATGGCAAAGTATAATGTGAAAACAGCTAAATATGAGACTTTTTATGACTCAAATACTGCAATAGAATATTTAAAACAACAAGAATATCCTATTGTTATTAAGGCGGATGGACTTGCTGCTGGTAAAGGGGTCTATATTTGTACTACATTTTATGAAGCTTGTGAAGCTATAAAAGAAATTATGATTGATGATAAATTTAATGGTGCTGGTAATAAAGTTGTAATTGAAGAGTTTTTAGAGGGTGTTGAGGCCTCGATATTATCTATAACTGATGGGAAAATAATAAAGCCATTTATTTCAGCTAAAGACCATAAACAAATCTTTGATGGAGATAAAGGAGCTAATACTGGAGGAATGGGAGTTTTAGCACCTAATCCATATGTTACAAATGATATAATGAAAGATTTTAAGAAAGAAATAATGCTTCCTACACTTGACGGGATACAAAAAGAAAATATAGATTTTAAAGGAATTATTTTTTTTGGAATTATGATTACTAAAAGAGGTATTTATTTGCTAGAGTATAATGTTAGAATGGGAGACCCAGAAACGCAATCTGTATTAGAATTAATGGAAAGTGATTTAACAGATCTTTTTATAGCGACAGTTAATAATAGATTAGATGATTTTGATTTATGTTGGAATAATAATTTTAGTTGCAATGTAGTTTTAGCATCTAAAGGGTATCCTAATACCCCAATTGTAGGAAAGGAGATAAGAATACCTAATAGTATAAGAAACGATGTTTATATAGCTGGTGCGAAACTGGAAAATAACTCTTTAATATCAACTGGAGGAAGAGTATTATCTGTTGTTGGAAGTGGTATAAGTAAAGAGGAAGCTGTAATGGATGCATATGAAAAAGTAAAGTTAGTAAAATTTGATGGTAAGTATAATAGAACTGATATAGGAAAATAATAAATAAAAATCTCTTATCAAATCGAAATATCTATTGTAAAATATTAAGTATGGAAAAAATTAATACTTATGTAGATTCGAAAGGGGTATAAAATATGTTAAATAAATTAACAGATAGAGTTTATTACATGCAATATGATAATGAAAAAAATAGATCTATTATTGGACTAGTTGTTGGAGATACTTCAAGTCTAGTAATAGATGGTGGGAGTTCAAAAATCCAAACAGAAGAGTTCATTAACTTAATAAAAAGTATGGATATACCGCCTTTAAGGTATCTAGCGTTAACACATGGACATGAAAATCATGTTGTTGGTGCTTATGAGTGGAATCTTATAAATATTTTAAATGGAATGACAAATGAAAAAATTAAAAAATATAATTTAGAGAAAGATGTACAAGCTGATATAATCTATGATGAATTTTTAAAAGTAGATTTAGGAAATATAGTCGTTGAATTAGAACGAATTCCTAGTGATCATTCAAGAGATTGTTCAATAGTTCATATTCCTAGTGAAAAAATAGTTTTTTTAGGAGATGTATTATATTCTAATAGAAAAGAAAAGGAGAAATGTTATACTAATGAGCTTATGATACCATTATTAAAAGAATTACAATGTTATGAAGCTGATTATTACATTCCATCTCATGATTCAATAATAGATAATGCTAAATTTACAGAACATTCAGAGTTAGTGATAAAAGTTGCAAAATGCACTAAGAATACTAATGATTTTGATGTTGCTTTGGAAAAAGTTAAAGAAAAAGTAGAAGTGACACCCGAAATAGAAGCTTATATTCATGCATTCTTGCGTGGAAATGCTAAAAATAATGATTAACTAAAAAAGGTATGCGATAAATTCGCATACCTTTTTTAGTAAGATTTATTTAAGGAATATTTCCAAAATTTATTTACATTTACAGTGATGACAACAATCACAATTTTTATTTGAATCACAATAATGATTACATCTAAAAGAATTAGAGAATTCTTCTTCTGTACATTCATCATAATGTTGTTCCATACAATTAGTATGATAAGGTGTTGGTTTGCTGTAAATTTCTGTTGGATCTATTATTGTTTGAGTTCCGCAATCATAAGATTTTTGGATTACTTCTCTATCATAATGATAAATATCTCTATTATAGTAAAAATCATTTACATAGTAAAAATCTTTAACATAATAATTATTAGTATTCATATGATGATTATTTCTTACAAAATGATTATTAATACGTTTTTCATTGTTTGTGTTGTAATTATGGTCGCATCTAAAATATCTTTCAGAAGGGTCATTTGAACAACCACAACTATGCTTTCTAGAATTTTGATTATTTATTTCTTTAAAATTCGAATAATCATAATCTCCATTACCACATTTATTATTTTTTTTTGTGTTTGCATTATTTTTACAATACATAGTTATTATTAACTCCTTAAAACTCTTAA
>JBOFRC010000075.1:0-27020 GCA_051650825.1 Sarcina sp.
AGGTTAAGCCACCGGTTAATCCTGAGGTTAAGCCACCAGTTAATCCTGAGGTTAAACCACCAGTTAATCCTGAGGTTAAACCACCAGTTAATCCTGAGGTTAAGCCACCAGTTAATCCTGAGGTTAAACCACCAGTTAATCCTGAGGTTAAACCACCAGTTAATCCTGAGGTTAAGCCACCAGTTGTAAATCCAGAAAAAGAATTTGCACTATTATCATTAAAACTTATAGATGTGGATACAAATAAACCATTAGCAAATAAAGACATAACTCTAACTTATATCAATCAAGTATCTATTAATTTTACCACTGATCAATTTGGAGAATTAATAAAAATTCCACTAATCCCTGAACAGGATGTAATTAGACTTTCAATCTCTGGCTATGAAACTAAATACTTAGATGTATTAGCACAACCAGGTGAGCATCTTCAAAGAGTTGTATTACTAAAAAAATTATCAAATGTAATTAAACCTGTTAATCCTGAAGTTGAACCACCAATTAATCCGTGTGTAAAACCACCGATTAATCCTGAAGTTAAACCACCAGTTAATCCTGAGGTTAAGCCACCGGTTAATCCTGAGGTTAAACCACCAGTTAATCCTGAGGTTAAACCACCAGTTAATCCTGAGGTTAAGCCACCAGTTAATCCTGAGGTTAAGCCACCGGTTAATCCTGAGGTTAAACCACCAGTTAATCCTGAGGTTAAACCACCAGTTAATCCTGAGGTTAAGCCACCAGTTAATCCTGAGGTTAAACCACCAGTTAATCCTGAGGTTAAACCACCGGTTAATCCTGAGGTTAAGCCACCGGTTAATCCTGAGGTTAAGCCACCGGTTAATCCTGAGGTTAAGCCACCGGTTAATCCTGAGGTTAAGCCACCGGTTAATCCTGAGGTTAAGCCTCCGGTTAATCCTGAGGTTAAGCCACCGGTTAATCCTGAGGTTAAGCCACCGGTTAATCCTGAGGTTAAGCCTCCGGTTAATCCTGAGGTTAAGCCACCAGTTAATCCTGAGGTTAAGCCACCGGTTAATCCTGAGGTTAAGCCACCAGTTAATCCTGAGGTTAAACCACCAGTTAATCCTGAGGTTAAACCACCAGTTAATCCTGAGGTTAAACCACCAGTTAATCCTGAGGTTAAGCCACCGATTAATCCTGAGGTTAAGCCTCCGATTAATCCTGAGGTTAAGCCTCCAATCGCTCCAAGTGTTACACCTACTGTAAATCCAGAGGTAAAACCAATTAAACCAATTGTTGATCCAGAAATTAAACCAGTTACGCCTACTGTTAAACCAGAGGTAAAACCAACAAAAGAGGAAAATAAAAAAATAATACTTCCTGACACTGGAATTAACAACGACCTACCAATCAAAGGAGCTTTCGTCAGCTTTATAGGTCTAATAGCTGCACTGCTACTTTTAATAAGTAAAAAAATATTTAAATAATAACTAAGTTGCACATTGAGTGTTACTACTAAAATCTTAATGTGCGACTATAAATTTAAAATTATCATATACAAAATAATATAACTTAAAGTTCTGAGGAGGATATATGAACAAATTTACATTAAAAAATAACAGAGTTTTAGCATATAACAGAGTTGGAAACGGAGAATGTATAATTTTTCTTCATTCATATCTATGGGATTCTAATATGTGGAATTCTCAAATTGATTTATTAAAAGATCATTATACTTGTATTTCAATAGATTTATATGGCCACGGGGAATCTGGTTTAATAACAGATTCAATCACTCTAGAAGAACTTGCTAAAGATATTAAGGAATTAATAGATTCTTTAAACTTAGATAAATACTCATTGATAGGTCTTTCTGTTGGGGGAATGCTTATACCTTATATACATTCAATGGATAATGAAAAAATTAAAGAAATGGTTATAATGGATAGTTATTCTGGTGTAGGTGCGACTTGTTGCTAGACAAAAATAAACGAGGGTTTATACAAAGCTAGCCTAACTATAACAAATAGTTAGAACTATTATTACGATAGGTAGAATGAAAGAGTAACGTCTTGAAATGCCTTCCCAAAGGATACGGATAGCGTTTAATTAAGTAAATAATTAAAGGTTATAAGCCCGTTAAACAGCCTGAGAGTATACCGTAAGTATAACTGATACACGAAATGCGAACTAGAGGTAGTCGAGTATATGATAGGGCTAGGGTCTATAAAATATCTATGGTTAGGATGTTAAATTAACTGACGAAATCGGGAATGTACAGGTCTAAACAAAATATATTTAGAAATGAATATACCAACTATATTTGGTGTAAGTGTGGATGAGTAAAATTCTACATTATGAAAATCCATATAATGTTCTAGGCATTATCAAGCTTACAGGCCTATACCGATGACCTAAGGATATATGAACAGATAGTAATAATGGAACAAGGAAAGCTTAGAATATGGAGGTTTTACTACCAGTGAAATATTGATAAGGAAAACATGTGTATAACTTATCTTAATCTAAGTGAGAGTGGTGGCACAAAGCTACAATAAATATTGTAATGATATTTTAGCTATAGCCACTAGACGATTTATAAATATAACTAATTAAATAGCTCAAAACTCTAAAACAACTAATAGGGACCAAAATTTTAATTGCTTAAAGCTGACTTAAAACAAAGCTATATGTATTACAGTATTTAATTATAATTTATAAAATCGTTGGAACGCCGTATGAGCTGGAAACACTCACGTACGGTGTGAGGTGGGGGAAAACTTGGAGATTACTTCAAAAAGTTACCTATCACTATAAAGTTGTGAAGAAAAACAAAAATATAATTATCTTTTAGATTTAATCTATATAAATAAAAAAATTCCAGAAGATATAAGTAAAGTAGTTGCAAAAATGTTCTTTTCAAAAGCATTAGTAGCTAGAGAAGATATGCTTTATTTAGATTTCCAAAGGAAATTAGCAAATGTGACAAGAGAAAAAATAAATACATTATATTTATTAGGAAAAGCTATCTTCAATAGAGAGGATTCTTTAGAAAAACTTAAAGCAATAGATAAACAAATTTATTTTGCAGTTGGACTAGAAGATCAACCTAGACCACCTAAAGAATCTATAGAAATGAGTAATCTAACTAAAAACTCAGAGTTATTTATAATTCCTAACGCAGGACATATTTCTAATATAGAAAATCCTAAAGTAGTTAATGAAATTTTATCTAAAATTTATTTACAATAACTTTTATCTCTTTATAAAACAAAGATAACAATAAACTTCTTATTAAAATTTTGCTTGGGTATTGAGAGATTTTATAAAAAATTATATGGTCAAAACTTAGTGTAAATACTGAGAGTATTTATCATCTTTATGTAAAGCATAAATTAAGTTGCCTCACAAACCTTAATTTACGACCTTACATTATTGTTCCTTTCCTAATTTTTATCTAATTCCAAGAAGTCTATGTGTAATAGCTTCAGGCTTCTTGGAATATTTACAAACTATAAATTGAATTAAAAGCTTTATTTTACCTGTCAAAACAATAAAAAGATATTAATTATTTATAGTAAATATACAATCTACTTACGACTAATTATATATTTATCAGTTTAGCTAACAACAAAATTTTAAAAAATATAGTAATTGAATATAAAAATATCTATTATTGAAAAATAATAATAAGCTATATAGTTAATAAATAACTTAGCTAATACTATCAATAAAAACTAAAATAGATACAGTCACATCTTAAACAATAAACGAAAATATTAAAAATTTATTCAAAAAGAACTATTCGATAAAAAACAACTAAATTAATGTAAAGTCTACTTATTTAGAGCTTTGCTTGGGTATTGAGAGATTTTTTAAAATTATATGGTCAAAACTTAGTGTAAATATTGAGATTATTTATCACTTTTATGTAGGGGGTACTTTAAGCTGCCTCACAAATCTTAATTTACCCCCTTACGTTTTATTCCTCTCCTAATTTTTATCTTATTCGAAGGAGTTTATAATATTATCTACTTCTTCGAATATTTATAAATATATATACCCTAAGCGTTACCCTAAGTATAAAATATCTAAAAGAGGAGTGTATCAATGTGGTACACTCCTTTCTCTTATAAGTTCCTTTCTAAATTGATGCAACCCAAAAGTAATTTAACTAAATTGACTTTTTTATATTTTCATAATTATTTAAAATAAACGTAGAATCAATTCATCTAAAGTCTTGATTCTTTGAATGCTAAAAACTAAATTATTTAAAACTAATATGTTTCTTTTTTCTTTTAACTGTAAAAGATACTAATATTAGAAACTTGAACAATTAGCTTCAATAAGAAACCATAAAAAGGAGTTTTAAAATGAAAAATATCCTAATATCAGTCATTATAATTATAATAATTTTAATAGTAATATTTTTATTCTTACACTTTGAACAAATGTTTTTCAACTTATAAAAAGAAAAAAGACTTTAAGTCCTCTCACAGTCTTAAAGTCTTTTAGATCTTTATATTTAAATAAATTTTCATTCCTATAAAAACTTATTTCTCTATATAGCTCTATATGATTATGCGATTATATATGTTTGAATTAATTTTTATTGGCTTATTTTCATTCCTGCTGACATTCTTTCTTCCATATTAAATACTTTCCAAATAATAAGTGAAGCTGCCCACACTACTACGAATATCGCTGCAAGAACAAGTCCCATTTTACTGAAATCTAGATTTTGTAACCATCCCCAGAATCCTGAATTCCATCCAGCTTCCATAGCTACAACTTGTCCAACCTCTATCATACTGATAACTCCAGCAGCTATGATTGAAAGTGTTGTTATTGTTATATTGTAGTATACTTTTTTCATTGGTGATGTAAGTACCCATTGATAAGCTGATGACATGAAGAATCCATCTAATGTATCCATTAAACACATACCTGCTGTGAATAATATAGGGAATGCTATAACTGCAGTCCAAGGAATACCTTCTGCTGTTGCTGATGCTGATGTAGCAAGTACAGCAATTTGTGTAGCTGTATCAAATCCAAGTCCAAATAAGAAACCGATGATGTATATATGCCAGTTTTTGTTTGCTATATTAAGTATTTTATTTATTGTACGGTTTACTATATTTGTTGCTGGTCTCTCTAAACTTTCCTCTACGTATGTACCATTTTTCATTTCTTTAAATGTTTTTACAACATCTCTTAATATTATAAAGTTCGCAATTGCAAGAAGTAATAAGAATACTGCTGAAATTATAGTACCTACTACGCCTCCAATTGTTTGTAATTGAGGAATCTCTTGTTTAGCCCAACTAACTGCAAAGATTGTTGCACATCCCATAAGCATAACTACTGTTGAATGTCCTAGTGAGAAGAAGAATCCAGCTCCTCTAGTTTTTCCACCTTTTTGAACTAATTTACGAGTCATATTATCGATACAAGCAATATGGTCACAGTCAAATGCATGAGCAAGACCAAATGTTAGTGATAAAATCCCCATTCCTAGTATAGTTGGAAATTTGAATACTCCTGTTGAAAGTAATATACCTCCACATGCAAACATAAATACGATAAATACACCATATTTTATGGCGTCTACCTGCCAACTTTTACTACTGTTTCTCATAATAAATAATCGCTCCTTTGTAATTTTTAATATTTATTTTATTTATTTTATTCATCAGTTTGTTATCTTTTAAACTGACTCCTATAAAAAAAGTAACAAAATAAATTTAACATATAAGTTTTATATCTTAAATGCTTTTTAACTTGCAACTTGTTTACACTTTATTTAATAAATTATTACAAAATTATGTATTATAGTTTAAAAAATAGATATATTTAATTATTAAATTAATACATTTTTTAGTTTTCTTTTAAAATTTTTTAAAAATTATATGTGTTATACTATTTATTTTGTAATCAAATCATTCTTCAACTAAATGAATGATATAAATATCTCAACTGATAATTCATAATCAATAAGCAATGCAAACAATTCGATTTTTTTTTTAAAATTTTCACAAATCACTAGATTTTTTTAACTTCAAAAGAAATTTTTGGAAATAAAATCTATTTTAAAATTTAAATTGTTACAAAAAAAGAAGTATGTATTTAAAAAATATTACATACTTCATGATCAAAATAACATTTTTTCTATTTTATAAACAAATTCTAGCCTTCCCTAAAGCTTTTGTCATAAATAACTCCCTAGAAACTAAAATTTCTATTGTTTGATCTAAAATTGGTAGGAATTCTTTGTTTGTATCATATGCAATAAAATAATTATCGAATATTTTATCACTAAATAAATTTACATCTACATTTATTAAATCAAATAATGTAATATTTCTATCTTGTTGTATAAATTCATCTTTTATATAAAGTCCTGTTCTAGAAGCCTTCGGCATAACTTCTCTTCTAATCCATTTTTTATGTTCAAGTCCAAGAGTGTTCCATGTAGCTAAGATAAATCCATAAAGCCCTTCTTCATAAAACATAATAAGTTCTGGTTGTCCTTTATACTCTGCTACTTTATCTTCATGCAAAAGCAAAAATTCTTCTAATTCCCTCCCCTTTAACACCTCAAACTCAACACCTAATTTAAATCCTTCTTTTAGCATAATAGTTTTAACTGTCATAAAAGAATCCTCATATCCTAATAAACTAGCTACCTCACAAGCTGACCAACAAAATCCCATTGTCCCCATAAATGTATATATACTATTATTTTTTAAACCTCTAACAACTAAATTTTTCATTACAATTCCCCCTAAAAAAACTATTCATACTGTATATATACAAAATTCAATTTTTTTGCTAAAAAATTTTAATAATTTTTCAAAAAAAAATACTTATGGAAATTCACCACAAGTATCTTTTATAGTATTTATCAAAATATTATATAAACTTAGACTCATTCAAGTTTGCTTTATACATTCCTTGAATATTTAGAGGTTATTTATAAGATATAAAATATCTTATAGGCTATGTTTTCTATTATTTACACTTCTTTCTTTTTTTATTCCTATGATATGTTTAGTTTGTTTAATAAAAGTAGTAAAATGGTATTATATAGGAATTTTGATTTTCAAGGAATTAGGAGGGAATATATATGACTAAAACTGAATATATAAATAGCTTAAAAGAGAATAAAAAACTAGCTACTATAGAACAAAGACATCTTTTTGCTAAAGCTTTAGAAGCCCTTATTGATGTTGATGACTTTGAAAGCCTTTATTACGGATTTGATGATGAAGTTCAAGATATAGGAATTATGCAAGGATTAATTTTTGCAATTGAAAGTTATTACGGTGATGTAACTGATGAAAAATATTTCAACACCTTTATTATAAAATCAAAAGAAGTTTATGATGATGCTAGTGAATGGATTAATTTTATGAATGCTAGGATTTTACAAAACAAATTACTCCTAGATAAATATATTCATTTTGCTAAAATGAAAGATGAATCAACAAAATTATTTCTCATTAAAGTTATGAAAAATATACAAGCTAATAATGAGAAAAAATTTATGGACACAACAAATAAGTTTATATTAGAAATGATGTAAATGGCCAAATTTAAAATAAGAGGCATTTGTAAAATCAGCTTATTATATGGATAGACACATACCTTAATAGTTTTTACAGATGTTATTAAAAAAGAGTATATAAAAAGGATATCTACAAATACTAGATACGAGAATATTAGATAATCTTAATGTCAAGTTTTGATATCTCCATAATAAGATAAAGGTGAGTAAATTTTTTACTCACCTTTTTAAACTTCTATTTTTATTTTATTTCTATATTTATATTATTTTATAACTGATAAAACTTCTTTAGCAACAGCTGCTCCTGAAGCTGGATTTTGTCCTGTAACAACTCTGTTTTCTGATACAGCAAACTCTGCCCAGTCATCACCTTTAACATAATTAGCTCCTCTTGCTACAAGTTCAGTTTCTGTTAGGTATGGTACTAATTTATCTAACCCAACAGCAACTTCTTCACTATTTGAGAATCCTGTTACTTTTATTCCATCAACTAAATTTTTACCGTTTGATAATTCAATATTTAATAATCCTGCTAATCCATGACAAACAGCTGATACTATCCCACCATTTTCATAAATTTCTTTAGCTACATTTTGCATTTTTGTGTCATTTGGGAAGTCCCATATTACTCCATGACCACCTGTGTAGTATATTACATCATAATCGCTTGGATTAACTTCATCAACTGATAATGTATTTCCAAGTTTATTCATGAAATCAGAATTTGTGTAGTATTTCCAATCTACTTCTGTCATAAAATCATTTGATAAACTATGTGGATCTATTGGAGTATATCCTCCTTTTGAACTTACATAATCAATTTCATATCCTGCTTTTTCCATAACATCAACAAAGTGAACAGCTTCTCCAAGCCATAATCCTGTTGGTCTTTCTGTATTCTCATATTTTGATACGTTAGTAACAACAACTAATATTTTTTTCATTTGTTTCTCTCCTTTAAATCTCAATATATTTTCTTCGTTGAATTTAGTATATCTCTTAAAGTATACTTTAATGCAAGTTTTTTTATAAAAATTTTTAACACTAGTAATTTAGCCACTTATGGTGTATTCTATTAGATAAATGGAGTTTAATTTTTGTGCATTTTTTTATAAAAGGAGTGTCAATTATACTATGTATCAAATAAAAGAAGTATCTGAAATAACTAACATCCCTCAATCTAAAATCAGATACTATGAAAAAGAGGGATTATTACCAAGTATACAAAGAAATAAAAATAATATTAGAGAATTTTCTTCTAAAGATATTGAAATGATTAACTTAGTTAAATGTCTTAGAACTATAGGTATGCCTATGAAAGAAATAAAAAGAAACGTTAATCTTTTAATTGATTCTAATAGTAATATTACAACTGAAGAAATCTTAATAGAACATAAAAATAAATTAGAAGACCAAAGAAAAATTCTAAAAAAATATATAACAGAAATTAACCGTAAATTAAAACACAAATAACTATATTAAAATTACTACAAAACAAAAACCTTATCATTTATCTCCAAATGATAAGGTTCTATTTTTATAATTCTTTTCTTGTATCATCATTGCTAATATGCTTTATCCCAGTAAAAATAAGATTAATTAACTCTGTTAGAGTCTGCCATTGTGATTCCTTTGAATCAAGATAATAATAATTTTTAGTTCCCTCACGCCTAACATTAATTATTTGTGCATCTTTTAAAATTTTAAGATGATGAGATACTGCCGGTCTAGAAAGATGTGTTTTTTCGGTAATTTCTCCCACCCTAATTCCATTAAAATCACTTTCTAAAAGTGTTAATAATATCAGTTGTCTAGTTTCATCTCCCATTGCTGAAATAGCATTACGGCACGACTTAAATTTAGCTGTTATATCATCTAATCTTTCCTGACATTCCTTTTCCATAAAATATCACCTCCTATAAATATTCAACTTTCGCTCTATTCTTCTGAGTAGTACGCCTATATTTTACTGCTGGATATCCAATTACTAAAGTTGCTACAACTTCATTTTTAGCTTTTAAATTTAAGAGTTTTTTTAGTTTTGATGAAAATTTTATAACCTCTGAGAAAAATCCACTATATAAAACTCCAAGACCAAATGATTCTGCCATTAAAGACATATTTGATGCTGCAAGTGAAGCATTAACTTTATTTTTTGAAACAACAAGAATAACTACTGGTGCCTTCTTGAAAAAGAAATTATCATCTATCACAACTTCTCTTGCATCTTTCATCCAAATACTCACAATTGGTTTTATCCTTCTAAATAATTTCACTGCAACATCTTCAAACTTTGACTTATCTTTTGCTAACACAATGTATGAAACATCCTGATCATTCTTTGCACTAGGAGTAAATCTTCCTGCTTGTATTATTTTTTCTATTATTTCATTAGAAACCTCTTTATCTCTAAATTTACGTATACTTCTTTTCGCCTTAAGTGCCATCAATAAATTATCTGAATCTACAACCGGCTGCTTATCAATTTCAATTGGCTCTTCATCAAATCCTGTCATTGTAATAGCTTTTTTAGGACAAATAGCAACACAATGCCCACACTTTAAGCATTCCTGAGTTTTTATAATTGATTTATTATCTATAATACTTATATTATTTACAGGGCAATCATTCTTACAAAGACTACACCCAATACAAAGGTCTTTATTCACTTCAATTATATGTTCTTCTTTCATCATCTTCTTACTACCTTTCGTTCATTAGTTTAAACTTATTGTATCATCTAAAATAGTAAAAAATTCAATGGTAAAGAAACTCAAGACCATTAACTACAAATAAACCTATAATAAATTTATTTTATCACGAGCTACCTCCAAGCTATAGATTGCGAAACTTCCTAATCAAGTTAAAAACAGAAAAAGGAAAGGCTATTAAACCTCTCCTTTAGAAATAAAATTTTGCTCTCTAGTTATGAATTAATACCTGTTTTTTTAGGAATAGAATAAGCAACGTAAAAAATTAATACATATGAAAATATGTTTAGAAATACATTGCTATATATGTGCCTCGCATCTAAGAAAATAATCACTACTATCGCTAATATACAGGCTAAATTAATTGGAGTCATTAATTTTTTCATCATATAATATCACCCCTTATATAATTTTACCATTAATTCCAAAAAAAAGTAATAATATAATGATATATACAGAAACTAATTTTTACTCTTATATTTTATATACCTGAGCCTACTTTTCTTGTTAAGCTATTTATATATTAAATTTTATATAAATTGTAGCTAAACTAAGGAGTTAAAATCTTTATTTGTTGGCTCAAAAAGTTTTTCTCCATTTCTCTCATGTCTAAACTTTGATAATTCAGTATAAATCTGCATTCTTGCTCTATTAAACTCGCCCATCGGTGTATGTTCTATTAGGGAATGCCCCACATTAAAGGATAATAACTCAGCTAATTCATTTCTTTTCTTATCCATAACACTTTGTTTATCAATTATAATTTCGGCTACCTTTATATAAGGAGATCTTCTTTTGCTCCACACAACCGATGGATCATCAGCCATTCCTTCCTTTTGAAACTGCACCTTAAAATCAAATATTATCTTGCCATTATCTAATTGCTTTTGCATATTATTTGATAAATATGACGCTGTTTTTTCCTTAGGAACTTTAGTATGTTTTCTTGGTACTATACAATAACGAACAGCATTTCTTCCAAACCTATAAGCTGTTGTACTAAAATAACCCACATCAAAAGGGCTAGTTTGATTCTTTGGAATCATTGCAATTTTAACTAAATTTGGGAGTTTGCCTTTTAGAATATTTTTAACTATATAACTTGGTAACTTCCCCTTTCTCTTTGCACAAACTAAATCATGAAAAGATTTTAATGATGAGAATGGAAAAATCTCATTACTCAAAAGAATGAAATCTTGAGTTTTTACCTCATCTGCTAAAATTTTTTTTCCCTCTACATTTATTAATTTTATAGCAAAACCTCTAACATCTTTCTTATCATCCCCTTCTATCTTAGATGATGAACTAGATATTCTTATAAAACTACTATAAGACTTTGCCTCTTTAAAAATCCCTACCTTAAGATTATCCTTTAAATTATCCATCACCTTAAATTCAGCCTTAAATAACCCTAAAGTCTTAGGATGAGCATCTCTTTTAGTTGTTCCTTTTAGATAATCTTCCTCCATATTTTTTCTTAAAATTGAAATTAACGAATCTATATAATCTTGTTCTAACATTGTTGTCCTCCAAAAGTAATATTTACCCTTAGTATATTCAAATATAGATTTTTTAGTTTCAATTATTATTAGTAAAAAAAATAAGATAACTTTAGTTATTTACAACTGATCTGCTTTATAAACTGTGTACCCCTCATAATAATAACTTGTTTTAATTTTTTATTTTATTATACTACGTTTGAAATTTTCATATTTATATAAACATCTTTTTCAAATAAACCATATCAACTAATTGCTTTCCCGCTTCATAGATTGGTTCATCATAATTTCTTATAAAAAAATCTTTGATTCTATGAGATTCTTTAAAACCACACTTTTCATAAAATGGTATAGTTAAAGGACTATCACCAGTTCCTACATACATAACATCACAATCGTTTTTAAAATACTTAAAAATATATTCAACTAATGCTTTTCCATATCCTAGACTTTGAAACTCTTTATAAACAGCCATATTCTTTAATTCATACGTTCTATTAGATTCCTTAGTAACTACACAAATTCCTTTTAAATCATTGTCGTATAAGGCAAACATAATACCTCTTTCAAGATATTTATCAACCATATCTTCTTGTTCATCTGCTAATAACAACAAATCTAAAAAAGATTTTTTATTTTTTTCTATAATTTTTATCATCATATCAAAACCCTTTAATTAGCTTTCTTCCATTTCCTAATTTTTGTCCTAAATGACCTGAAAGGAGCAACTCTTACTAATTGATAATTTCGCCTTTATTATTAGCTAATTTCTTATTCCACTCACTAATATCTTGTTGTGTCTGTTTTGACCACTCTGTTTTTTCTCCAATAATTTTTAAAGGAGCTTTAGAACGGTAAGAACAAGTTAAATTTCCTGGGAATTTTTTATCAGTTACATTAGGATCATTTTCAAAAACTCCTGTTGGTTCTACAATATAAACCCTTTCTCTTCCCTCACCCTTAGCTAACGAACTAGCAAGCCCAGCTCCATTAAGATTAGAAGTAAAATAAATATGATTCATTTTAAATTCTTCATCATAATTTGAATTTTTTCCAGCGACAAGTAGTTCACCAATCTCTAAATCAGCTCTTGTTCCATGATAAAAAGGACCTTTATCAAACGGTTCTTTATTATATAAATTTGATAATTCATGATTTTCTTTTGCCTTATCAGAATTTCCTAACGCCTCATAACATTTTGCAATACTCAAATATATTGTTGGAAAAGCACTCTTAACACCATCATCATTTAAGCTTATAGCATATTCTAAAGACTTCTTCAGCCAATCTAACTTCTCTAAAACATTATCTTTATTATTAGCCATGTTATATGCAGAAATAAACTTTTCAAAATCATTTGTTGATTCACTCAAAGCCTCATTAAAAACCTTACTTGCTTCATCAGAATTATTCTTTTGAAGTCCCATTCCTAACATACATAATTTAATAATTTTATTCTTTGGATCAAATATATTGCTCATTATAACGACCTCTTTTCTTATAAGTATAGTTACATTATCTTAATATATATCTGTCCATAAGTATAGACTTATATTTTTTCTTACTACATGATACAATTATATTAGGGAGAGATTTTCTTAACAAAGAAAACCTCTCTTTTTCACTTTTAAAACTCAACCAAAATTCTAGCTGGAAATGCATCTATTCCTTCCATCTTTAGAGGAAGACAATAAACCTTAAACTTCTCGGGAATACTTTCTAAATTACAAAGATTCTCTATAGCATATATTTTATTTTTACCTAAATACGAATCTGCAATCCCATGATTTTTTCCTATTCCAAGACCTAATGCATCTATCCCTATCATATTAACTTTTTGTTTTACTAAATATTCTAAAACCTCAAAAGATATTTCTGGATGCTTACTATACTTTTCATCATCATTAACATACTTATCCCAGCCAGTTTCAAAAAATACATAAACACCTTCTTCAACTAGTGAAACATCCAAATCACTTAGCAAAATTGCTCTATTATCAATTCCTCTAACATCAAATTTAATGCCCCTTGATATTAATCGTTCATTATCTAAAACAACATTCTTTCCCATCACATCAATATGAGTCCCCATATTATGAGTGTCACAAGAAAAGTTTATAGTTTTATATTCACTTCCGCCTCTAGAGAATCTAGTAACTTCATTTACTTCTAAAGGTTTTGAACCAGTTCTATATACTTTTCCAATTAACGTTGTTTGTGTTATATCTACTATCATTTAAATCATCCTTTTTCTCAATTTATTTTTTACTCATTGACTTACAACTTTTGACTTACTATTAAGCTAATATTTATATTTTTAAATAAAATATCTTTCCTCTCAAATTATTATAACCCACTCCATCTGTGGATAACTATTTATAAAATTTATCCACAGGCTTTGTATAAAAAAACTAATAAAGAAAATAATTGTTTTGTAACGCTTAGAAAATATAAAGTAGTATCCTAAAAATAGAAGATATTTTAAATTAAAAGGATGTGTTATCATGAAAATCATTTTACACTTAAATGAACTTCAAAAATGGAATTTAGCATTTGGAAATATTCAAAATATATTAAAAGCAGAACCTCAAAGTGAACTTGAAATTTTAATTCATAGTGAGCCACTAAAAAATCTTACAATTAAAAATGCCAAAGAATTAAATCTTTATAACCAACTTGAAGACTTTTCAAAAAAAGGTGTAGTAATTGCTGCTTGCAATAATACAATGAATGCATTTAGTCTAACAAAAGATGATATGTGTCCTTTTGTAACAATTGTTCCTGCTGGTGTTGTTGAATTAGCAAAAAAACAAGAAGAAGGATTTTCTTATATAAAACCATAAAAGTAAGTTTAGAAAAATAGCTAAGCCTTCTTTTAAATTAGCTTTTATATGCTATAATCAACATAAAAGCTAAAGTTAACTTTAAGTTAAAATCCCACAATTTTTGGAGGTATATATATGGGTTATTCAATTGGAGAAGTTTCTGAGATTTTAAATATTTCTACTTCAACATTAAGATATTATGATAAAGAGGGATTACTTCCCTTAGTTAATAGAACTTCTGGTAATATAAGAATATTTGATGATAAAGATATAGAATGTCTAAGAATGATAGAATGCTTAAAATCAGTAGGACTACAATTAAAAGATATTAAACTATTTTTTAGTTGGTGTGAACAAGGGGATTCAACAATAGAAAATCGTTATAATTTCTTTCTTGACCAAAAAGCAAAAACTGAACAACAAATTCTATTATTACAAAAATCATTAAAACACATTAGCTATAAATGTGAATATTATCGTATTGCTAAAGAAAAAGGAACTACTAACATCAAGTCATTACATGATGAACTTGCTATGAAATTCCTTGAATCTGAGCATAATTAATTCATCTAAAAATAGCCTTAGGTATTTATTTTACTTACCTAAGGCTATTTTAAATATTTAGTATTACTTACTCGGTGAATCTAAATATCCACCTTATTTCAATAATTAACTTATTATTGTTAAGACTCGCATTAATTTCATGTCCTAACTCCTCAACAAAAGCTTTAGTAATAGATAATCCTAGACCAGTATTAGCACTTGTTCTAGATACATCTTTTATGTAAAACCTATCAAATAACTTATCTACATCCTCTTCCTCTAAATCTAATGCATCATTTATAAATCTAGTAACAATCATTTTTTCTGTTTTCTCTAAATTTATTTCAACATCATCTTTGCTATGCTTTATCATATTTCCTATCAAATTAGAAAAAATCCTATTAACAGCCATTTCATCACTTATTATATTCTCAACATCTACTACCTTTATCTTAGGTTCAATCCCTTTTGCTACAAACTCACTATAATAAGTTGCAATATTATCTAACAACAAGTTCTTAATATTAACTGATTTCAAATTAAATTTATAGTCGCTACTTTGCAGTCTTGATAGATCATAAAAGCTTGTTATCAGTTCTCCTAGACTCTTTGTTCTTCTTTCTATCACTTCAATACACTGAACCTTTTCCTCTTCTTTCACCTTTTCACTTTTAAGCAATTGAACATATCCATTTATAGATGTTAAAGGAGTTCTTAAATCATGGCTTATATTTGCTATACTTCTTTTAAGTTCATTATCAATACGTAAATTTTCAGCTTTTATCTTCTGATTTTCATCATATATTCTATTTATATTTATCACTAATTTTTCTAGTCCACTATCTGTAGCATTGGTTTTTACATTTATTTGTTCACCCTTCCACTGCTCCATTTGAACTACTATTTTCTTAACTTCAAATTTAACTTTTATTATATATATAATTGCAATCAATAGCCCTATACCAAGTATTGTACTGCCCATAAACTCCTCCTAATGCAGATAAACTGTCGCTTATGCGACAGTTTTCTATTATTTTATATCTTGCTTTTTGAATATTCTAGCTCCAATTCCTATAGCAACTAAAATTATTACAACAGAAATCAAAATAGATTTTAAAACTTCATTTACAGTCGCTATTTGTGAAACCGCAACTGCATTATTATAAAATGGTGTTACTTTATATATAGCATCAAATATTTCATTTTTCCCGTAAAAGAAACTTATCATTGTTGGGAAAATAGCAAACACACCAGCTGTTATTCCTATTACAGCACCACTGCTTTTAACAAGAGTTGAGATAATCATAAGTATTGCCACAACAGAAGCCGTAGCAATTATTGCAGCTACAGAGGTTAATGCCATTCTTCCGACTTTAGATATACTCATATCTACTCCCCAACCATTCATTATTAAAGTCCCTAATGTTGCTACACCCACCATTATAGCTATAATAACTGTAATCGCTATAAGTATAGAAATAAATTTAACTATATATATTTGAACTCTATTTCTTCCGTAAGCTAAAGAGTTTTTTAATGTTCCCTCTGTATATTCCTTTGCAAACATTCCACCTACTATAAAACCTGTAAATATCTCAATAATACCAGCTCCAAAAGCTATAAAGAAAACACTATAAGCTCCTGTATTTGAAGGCATTGAAAAACCTAATCTTCCTGGCTCAACTACTGATGATGTTTGTTTTGCAACTATCATCGCTACTTGCTCTCTTTGCCCTGGTGGTAAATCATTTATAGATTTATTAATCATTTCCATAACATAGTCAGAACTCATAAATACAACAGTAAGACCTAGTACTACAGCTATGCAGCATAAAACTTTAAAAACTACAGATTTTCTTACTTTAAGCAATTCAGCTTTTAACAATCTAATCATTATTTTGCACCCCCTACAAGTTCTACAAAATATTCTTCTAAAGTTTCTCCCTTAACCCTTATACTTTCAATAAGTACACCCCTCTTAGAAAGTTCAGCATTTATCATTGCTACATCATCTAAATTACTAAATATTTTTATAAAATTCCCCTCTAATACCTTATAATCAATAATACCTAAATCTTTTTCTAAGATAGCTACAACCGTTTCTTTTTCTTTTGCATTTATTTCAATATATTGCTTACATTTTTCACTAAGTGCTTCTTCTGAAATCTCTTCTAATAACACTCCATCACTTATTATTCCATAGCAAGTTGCAAGTTCTGAAAGCTCACCAAGTATATGACTTGATATTATAACTGTCATGTCCTTTTCTCTATTTAACTTCTTAATAAGCTCCCTTATTTCAACAATCCCCATTGGATCTAACCCATTAATAGGCTCATCTAAAATAAGAACTTTAGGATTTCCAAGCAGTGCATTAGCAATTCCAAGCCTTTGCTTCATACCTAAAGAAAAATTCTTAAACTTCTTCTTTCCTGCATCCTCTAGCCCAACTAATTTTAAGACTTCTAAAGTCCCCTCATTTCCTGCTATATTCCTATAAAGCCTTGAAATTTCCAAATTTTCTGTTGCTGTCATATTAGGATAAAAAGCTGGAGTTTCTATTAAACTTCCAATCATAGATCTACTATCATTTATTTCTTTTTCAGTACTCTTTCCAAATAACTCTATCTCTCCACTAGTTTTATAAGCAAGTCCTGTTATTAATCTCATCAAAGTTGTTTTTCCTGCCCCATTTTTACCTATTAGTCCATAAATATCTCCCTTTTTTACTGTGATATTTATTTTATTATTTGAAAGTTGTTCACCATATTTCTTAGTTAAATCATGAGTTTTTAACACTACCTCTCTCATTTCTACTTCCTCCTTGATATCTTATAATCTTATTCTATACAAGAGGTTATAAGATACCATAAACCAAACATTAAGAAAGTCTTAAGTATCTCTTTAAGAATCTATAAATCAAACTTTAAACTAAATTTATTTTCGATTTATAAATCATTTAACTTAAACCCTATTCCCCACACTGTTTTTATATATTCTACATCCTTATCAACACGAGCAATCTTACTTCTTAGATTACTCACATGTACATTTACAGTATTGTCATCTCCTAAAAACTCATTTTGCCATACAGATTCAAAAAGATTTGCTCTAGTAAAAACCTTATTAGGATTACTCATCAATAACTCAAGAATTGCAAACTCCCTCATAGTTAATTGTATTTCTTTATTTTTCACAAGAGCCCTTCTACCTTCTATGTCTAATGTGATATTGCCAAACTCTAACTTATTATTCTCCTCACATCTAGAAAATTTTTTATATCTTCTAAGCTGTGCCTCTACCCTTGCAAGAACCTCTTCATTTTCAAAAGGCTTCCCTATAAAATCATCAGCACCTAGTTTTAATACATTTATTCTATCCTGTAATGACTCCTTTGCTGATATAACTATTATAGGAACTATATTATTAGCTCTAATTTCCTTTATAAGCTCCTCCCCACAAACTCCTGGTAGCATTAAATCTAGAACAATTAAATCAAACTTAAACATCTCTATACACATCTTTGCCTCTGAACCTGAATATGCACTCCTAACTTTATAATTTTCTTTTTCTAATATCTTTACAAGAAGTCCATTTATATCAATATCATCTTCAACAACCAAAATCTCCATACTGCCCTCCAAAATCAAATATTAATGTAATTATATACCAAAACAATAAAAAACCATATCACATGTAAGTAATATGGTCTTAATAAATTTCAAGTTATAACCTTTTAATCTGACAATGCACTTTCAAATTCTTGTAACAGTTCCTTATTAGGTATTTTTAAATATCCATCATAATAAGATAAAAATCCAAGCACTATCATCGCTGAATAAATTTCTTTCTTAGTTTTTGGTTCTCCCTGACCTGCTCTAAATTCTTCTTTAATTATAATATCAATTTCTTCTCCTGAAACCATCTCTATAACATCATCTCTCACTGCTAAAACATTATATTTTAGATACTTTTCCACTTCATCCATTGCACCTGTATTAGTCCAATAACTCTGGCAATAATTATTTTGAAGAGCTTTAACAACTGATCTTGGATTATATACTCTTATTCCTGTTGCTGTTAAATATCCATTGTACCAATCACTTATTTCTTCAAAAGACATTTCTCTATTTCTAGTACATAATTCTAAAACCTCATCTTCTGTAAAACCAAAATATTCTCCGAACATTCTATCTTTTAAAAAAGTAAATTCATCAAACATATTAAGTGCAGAGCCACTAGAATATTTTTTTATTGGTAACACTCCAGTCATGTAAGCTAATGCTACGTATGGTTGATCTTTTAATAAATTTCTCAAAAATTCTAAAAAATCATTTTGGTTTTCCTCAAATAAATTATTATTAAATATATAATCCCATTCATCGAAAATAAATATAAATTTTTCATTTGTTGCAAATAACATATCACTTATGTTGAAATAATCTTTTATTTCTAATCTTGGATACATCTCTTTTATATCATTTATTAAAGCATTTTGTACCAAGCTTATATACTCATAATAAGTTTGTTTCTTATCAGGAATTTTATTGAAACTTATAGTTATAACATTATAACTATTTAAGTTTTCCTCATAACTATCTACTTCACTAATCTTTAAACAATCAAAAATTTCTTTTGAATTTGCTACCTTAGAATAATATGTACCAAGCATATCCGCAACGGAAGACTTCCCAAATCGTCTTGGTCTTGTTACACAAATATACTTTTCTGTTGTACCTAAATATTCATTTAACTTTTCTATAATTAATGATTTATCTATAAAATATTTGCTCTTATACAAGCTCTTATAATTCTCTAACGCTTTATTTGTATTCAAATATATAGCCACAGCTAACCCCCCTAACATTAAAATCTCACATTCTCAATTATTAACTTAATTATTAATAATTATAACATAAGCTAAATCCTACTTTTAACTTCTGTTAGATCATCTTTATAAACCAAGAATCAATTCTATTAGATTTTTATCCCATCTGAATATCAAAGCAACGTCATTTATGATCTTATGTTTCTTTATCTCTTACTTATAAAAAAGTAGCTTTAGAGATTCTAACTAGTAAATAAAATTCAAAATAAACCTCAACAGTTAAATATAATAAGCAAAACTTTCATGGCGAAAGCATCTATCATTAAACTTTTTCACCAAAAAATTGAGTCTAAAACTCAGAATAGTATAATTTAATTATAGAAACAATAAGATTAGAAAAGTGATACGGAGGATGGAAAATGAAAAAAGCATTATTAATTATAGACTTACAAAATGACTACTTTGACGGTGGAAAATTCCCTTTATGGAATACAGAAAAAACTTTAGAAAACATAGAAGATGCTATAGACTTAGCTCAAAAAAATGATACTGAAATTATACTAATTCAGCATGTAGCTGACCCTAAACTTGGATTATCACCATTCTTTAACGAAGGAACAGAAGGTGTTAATATACATACAAGAATACTTGAAAAAGCTCCTAATGCAAAAGTTGTTGTAAAAACTTTCGCAGATGGATTCTATAAAACAGACCTTGAAAAAGTCTTATCAGAAATAGGTGCACAAGAAATTTTACTTTGCGGTATGATGACACAAAACTGCGTAACTCATACAGCTATTTCTAAAGCTGCTGAAAAATATAAAGTTTCAATTTTAGCTGATTGTTGCACAAGTACAAATGAAATGATTCATTTAATCGGACTTGCTGCTGTTATGTCTAGAGAAAACATAGCTTTAGTTCCTTATAAGGAAAGTCTCTAGAAACAATACTAATAAATTCTATAAAGAAAAAGTTTAGACTAAAAATTTTCAAAAAAAATTAAGCTAACTTATTAACCAAATTTATTTTAAAATAAATTTGGTTTTTTTATTTAAAATTCTAAACTTAAGTATTCTTATTTAGCACATATTTTCAAAATAATCTAATGCTATAATAGGAAAAACTCAAATAATAGATATTTATAAAATTTAAAATTAGTATAATACTAAATTTAAATCATTCACAAAGGAGAAATTAATATGAAGATAGAAATATGGTCAGATTTTGTATGCCCTTATTGTTATATTGGAAAAAAACGTCTTGAACTTGCTATTGAGCAATTTGCTGACAAGGAAAACATCGAATTAATTTTTAGAAGTTTTGAACTTGATCCAAATGCTGAAAAAAGCTATCCAGATTCTATTGATGAACATATAGCTGAAAAATATAACATGTCTATAGAAGAGGCAAAATCTATTAATAATAATATAATTGAACAAGCAAAAGAAGTTGGTCTTAATTACAACTTTAAAGATTTAATTAGAACAAACACTTTTGATGCTCATAGATTAGCACAATATGCAAAAGAAGAAGGTAAATCAACTCAAATGTCTGAAAGAATTTTCAAAGCTTATTTTGTTGAATCTCTAAATATTTCAGATTATGAAACTCTAATAAAACTAGCTAAAGAAGTTGGACTTGATACATCTAAAGTTTCTGAAGTTTTAAAATCTGATATGTATTCAAAAGAAGTGAGAAATGATGAGAATACTGCTGCGTCAAAAGCAGTAAATGGTGTTCCTTACTTTATATTTGATGAAAAGTTTGTAGTATCTGGTGCTCAACCTCCTTCTGTATTCTTAAGAGTTCTTAAAAATACAAAAAGTGAAGCTGACATGCTAAAAAAATCATCAAATTCTAATGTTGGAATTTGCATAGATGGCAAATGTAATTAATTTTTAAAGATTCATAAACCTACTCATTTAACCCTAAATGAGTAGGTTTTTTACCAAAAGAATATATTCAAAACACAAAGAACCTATTCATTTGACCATAAATAAATAGGTTCTTTTATTTAATAAACATATTAAATTCAAACAAAAATCTTAATATAGTAAACAGTAAAATCCTAATGAATAAATCCTTAAGCCTTTTCTATTTTTTCTATTTGCTGTTTTGTCAAACCAAGCTCATGTAATGTTATTACTTTAGAATAGTTTAAATTATTTTTAACTAACATATTAGTTAGTTTATTTTGTGGACATGTTATAATTGTAGTACCAGTAGAGCTTTCTTTAGTAATACTAATATTAGTATCTACACCCGAAATATTTCCTTTTGAATCAGAAATATATATTAAACCCTCCAATTGTCCTCCATGATATAATCCATGATATGTATTCAGTTTTTTAATAATTAAACCATTCTTAGAATTATACTTCAAGTGAATTCCGCCTAAAATTAATAAGAAAAATATTATTATTACAGGTACTAATATAAATAATCTTTTTTTCATAATGAACTCCTTTATAAATAATAATTTAGATACTTCAATATATTTAATCTTACTATATTTAACTTTACTATATTTTTAAAATTGACTAAACTAAAAAAATCTATCTAATTCCTCATCAATAAACTTTGGAATTTCAATTCCTGCATCAACAAAAATTTGCTTAAGACACAAAAATTTATAAACTGGATCCTTAGTTATTTTATCAATAGATGCTTCAAACATCTTTGCTGTTTCAAAGGCAATTCTATAACGCTCCATTTTTTCTGTACTAAATTTTGAATAACCAGAATCACTATGTACTGTTTTAGTATCTTTGATTGGCTCATTAGGAAGTTCTGCCCCTTCCATAATATAATAACCTTTCTTTCTAAGAGTAGGCATTAGTTCACTACCAATCCATTCTCTAAATTCAATTCCAAGTGGCATTTTTGTGTAAGCTAAGAATCTGTATAATCCACTTTCATAAAAAATCACTATCTGCGGAGCAAATTTTTGTTCACCTAAAATTTCACTAAAAGTTTCTTTAAATTCTTTTAACTCATCACCATTTAAAAATTTATATTCTACAGACTCTCGAAGCTTTTCTCTTTGGATACAATCATTAATTGCTTTTCGTTTATTTGAATATCCAAAAAATTCTGCAATCTCCATTCCAGTCCAACAAACTTCTCCTCCCCAAACTAAACTATTAAGATTTTTATCTTTAAATTTTTTAACAATTAAATCGCTCATCTTTTGTCCTCCTCTAAATTTCTATCTTTAATTTAAGGTCGTACCCTTATTTTTTTAGGTCGAACCCATTTCGGGTACGACCTTCATATTCATTGGTATATCTATCTTCCGCCTGTGGATAACTTTTAAAAAGCTTTATTTCAAATAAAAACAACCTCACTTTTTAAAACTTTTCTTTCTACCTGTGGATAACTTTTTAATGAAACTATCCACAGGTAGAGCCTAAAATTTTAATCCAACAAACTAAAACTTCCTATTAGCTCTTCCTCTATAAATTTTGGAAGTTCAAATCCTGCATCAACAAAAATTTGTTTAAAAAACAGAAATTTATATGTAGAGTCTTGCGTAATTTTATCAATCCTAGACTCAAAAAATTTAGCAGTTTCAAGAGCCATTCTATAACGCTCCATTTTTTCTGTACTAAATCTCGCATAACTAGAATCAATATGTACTATTTCTGTATTTTTGATTGGCTGATTAGGAACTTCTGCCCCTTCCATAACATAATAGCCTTTCTTTCTAAGAGTAGGCATTAGCTCACTTCCAATCCATTCTCTAAATTCAATTCCAAGTGGCATTTTTGTATAAGCTAAGAATCTATATAATCCACTTTCATATAAGATAACTACCTTTGGAGCAAACTTAATATCTTGCAATATGTCTGAAAATACTTCTTTAAAAGCTTTTAATTCTTCACCACTTAAAGTTTTATAATGCTTTCCTTCTTGAAGATTTTCTGCTCTTATACAATCTTGGATTGCTCTATTAGTTTGAACATAGCCAAATACTTCAGCAATATTTGAACCATTCCAACATATTTTCCCCCTCCATAATAAACATTCTACCTTCTTATTATTGAATATTCCTGTTATTAAATCACTTGTCATTTTTTATTCCTCCGTTCTTAATTTTAAAAATTTTCAAGGTTAGTGGTAAATCTCCACCGACCTCTACAAGCTTTGCTATATCTAACTCTAGCCTGTGGATAACTTTTAGAAAGCTCAATTTTATTCGAAAATCACCTCACTTTTTAGAACTTTCTTTTCTACCTGTGGATAACTTTTTAATAAAACTATCCACAGATATAACCTAAATTTTAAAATAAAAAAATCCCCTAAAGATATTCAGCACTAAACTAAAATACCTTTAGAGGATATACTTCAAAATCATGTAACATAATAATCAAATATTTACTCAATAAAAAATCTTTAACTCGATATTGTATAAAACTTTGGAAAAAGAGTCATAATACAATAGAAGTCTTTGATTTTAGGGTTCCTAAGATAGTGCGATTATCTTTTGAATTTACAGGTGTTAGCGCACCTATAAAATCTTAGACTTTTTTTATTTGATATTATGTTTCCCTTTAATTTTAGGAATATACATTTTATAATTTTTCTTATTCTATTTTTTATTTAACTTAACATAGCTGCTCTTAATGTATTCTACATAACCTAAGGCTTCTAAAACTCCGCCTATACTATTGACACTCCCATAGCTAAAGCAAATGGGATTCTATAAGCTAACCTTAGTGTATTTCTACTAAAGGAAAATCTTATAGTTAAGGGTATGCCATTACCCCTCCCTAGACAGACCGTATAGGTTCTAGGGCTATAACTCTATTATCAAGTTATATAGTTGCGAATATCGGTTCACCGAATAGATTAAATTGACCATTATCATCAAAGTTGAAAGATTTATCAACAGTAGTTTTCTTTTGCTTTGATGATTTTTTCTTTTCTTCAACTTTTTCAGATGTTGATATATTGATTGCACCAACTAAATCCCTATGTCTTTTATAACCACAGGCACACTCATATCTCCTACCTTGTGCTTTATTTCTAGTCTTACAAGATGGACAAGTTTGGCTAGTGAAAGCAGGGTCTACGTATTCAACAATAATTCCCTCTAACCTTGCTTTATATTCGATATAATTAGCTAATCTATAAAATGACCAGTTGTGTATATTCTTAGCGTTTTTACGACTATTTCTTGTCGTGCTTCTGATATTAGAAAGTTGTTCTAACTTAATAATAGAAGCATTATTATTTTTAGCAAAGTTTACAATTTCTCTACTTACCTTGTGGTCTAAATCATTCATAACTCTTTGCTCTTTATTATTAATAGTTTTTATAGCTTTAGGCTTTTTTAATTTACCTAACTTTTGTCTTAGAGTTTTAAATTTTCTTCTAGTATATTTGTTTTTCCTACCATTCCCAAAAAACTTAACTTTCCCATTAGAGCAATAGCCAGTAGCAGGAACAAGTATTCCTAAATCAATCCCAACTACATTTTCACCAAGAAATGGTGTACTTTCAGTTGTTACTGATATTTGAGCTATATACTTATTGCCTTTTTTAGTTACTCTTAGAGTCCCTAAAGTATTTGTTAATAATTCTTTTACTCTATCATCAATAGTAGCTTTTATATCTATTTTTTTAGATTTTCCATTAACAATAAAAGGCATAGAGATATAATTTTCTCCAATGGAATAATTCTGATTATTCCAAACGCATACTGGTTTCTTTAGCACAGGTACAGTTTTATAATTAGATTTTTTAACTTTTTGAAAAACTGACTTACTATCTCTGATAGCTTGATTTTTAACTGCACTATTTAAAGGTGCAACGATATTGGCAGTTGTTTTTTTAGTTGATGTTTTTGATTCGACCATTTCTTCAACTAACTCATTAACAAGTCTTATATACTCTAAACTTGAATTATCTATTAGTCGCTTTTGTTCTTTAGTTAGATTTAATTTTATTAATACTGTTAATGTATTCTCCATACAGTTGCACCTCCTTACCTTGTTTTCTGTTCTTCAACATATTTTTGTACAGTTTCACTACTAGCGTTTCCAGCAGTAGACACAAAATAGCTCCTAGTCCAAAGACTAGGTATTCTTGAAACTTCTATGAATTCCTTTCTAATTATTCTACTTGTAGCACCTTTGATTATTTTCATTTTCATTATTTTTATTTTCATTGTTTATTAATATAACTTTGAAGTCTTTATTATCAACAATAATACTATGATTTTCATTTTGTTTTAACTTACTAACTGTTAAGTTTATTTTTATATCTCTACTCTTAGATTTTAAATATAAATATTGATTGTCAATATAACATGAAAAATCTCCAAGTAAATACCTGTATTTTCTATAAGTATTTAATTTTTTCAAAAAAAGATTTAATAACAAAAATACTCCTAAAGCTCCTATATTAAGAATTAACATAAGTTCAATAGCTTTTGAATTAACGGCTGTCATTAAAGTAATAATACTAAATAATATAGCATTTATACTAATGATTGTAAGTAGAAAGATTTTTATATTTGGTTTAAAATCTGATGATAAATATTTATTTTTAATAATATCATCCATTTTCACGCAATTCTTGAACATATCCCCTCCAATATTTCAATTAAAGTATTTTATTTTAATTCATAAAACTCCTTATATTTAACTCTTCTATTTTTAGTGTATTAAAACAACCTAAATTTTTCTAATAAATATGAACATTTGACTCTTTATTTAGAAAATCATGATATATTAAAAATATATAGAAGACGATTTTTTATTTTATCATGGTATGGTTTACTTTATTTATTTGTAATTAAAAAATTTAAACCATATTCTATATTCCCTATATTAGTATTTTACATTTGGTACTTATGACTCTTTTCATATTTATATCAAAAATAACTATAGATGTTACTAGCGAGGTGGTAAAATGTTAATAATATTCATGTCTAAAAATAGTAAAGTAATAGATCAACTAAATCCCGATCTTACTTTTGCTCAAATTACTCCAAAAAGATTTTCTTATAAAATATTTGAAAATGATGTAACTTATAAATCTGGCAGTAGACTTAATACTATTTGCTTTGACATAGATAAT
>JBOFRC010000076.1:0-1709 GCA_051650825.1 Sarcina sp.
ACCTCAGATAATAGCTCTTTAGATACCTTGATGTATCATGTTTCCTTAATGGTCTTGAGAAATCAAATGTGTTACAATAAAGCACTCCTCAACATAACTTACAGAAAGACACCAAAAGTCTTGTAACTTGCATTGTAAAAATCAATATCTTGTATCAGTAGCCTGCTAAACGCTTCCCCGGAGTTTCGAGGCTCCGTCTCATTAAGATCGACCCAGTACGGAAATGGATCAGACCAAAATAGCCTCCTCTGGGAGTTGACCGTGCTCTCATGACCCCTAAAGACTCAAATACACATACTACATTATAATGATCCATATCGTCCCGCATACAGTAATGTCTCCTTTTTTCCCTAAACTGGTACTGAGAATATCTCGCCATATTCTCTTATTTGTGTATTTATCGGTCAGTAGAAACACATATTTGTTGATTTTTGTTGTAAATATTGTTTATCTTACGAGCTTAAACCTGAAAGGAGGCGTGCTGCCATGCGAGACTTTCCGATAAACATAAGTAGAAAACATAATAAAATGCATCTAACTGTGTTGTGCTTTCTATGTAAAGGGATAGTTAGGCATTTTGGGAAATAATTGGCTTTCTTGCCGAGTGTTAGATGAAAAGACCGATACCACTCTCGTGTCTGTGTGGTAAATGTGTATCTGGAGCCAGTTAGATTAGCCAAGAAATAGTCCTGCACAAAACTCGCTGAAATGTTATTTTAACAGTTAGTTTTTATACAGATTAAACAAACACGATATAATGTGGTAATTAGTGAGCTTTAGATGTGATGGTAGGCAGATTTTATTATCTTTGGACAGAAAAGTTAATTGTTTTCCCCTGTTTTTCTGTAGGCTAAGTTAAGCTAACAAGTGTTGTTTCCATAAAACTTGAACCAGGGAAACAGCTAGCCTGGCTCTGTTCAAAGATAACAAACTCCACCTACCAACACCGCTAAACTTCACTAATTAACACGTTATATCTTGTTTAGTTTTTTGTACAGATTAAACAAAGCTTAACGTTATCTTACATTAGCTAACCGGCTAACATACAGACATTAGAGTGGTATTGATCCTCTCATCCAGATCTCAGCAAAAATCTCCCAAAATGTTAAACTTCTCCTTTAAATTATTATTCACTACGTATTGTCATTTGTTTTAGGAATCTGGTGTATCTCGTTATCTGTTGACGCTTCAGTTTAGATCTACCTCTGTGAGACAGAAGTTATACATTGAACTTAAGAGTTTATTTAAAAGAAGTAAAATTAACATATAAATACATCTAATATACAGATATATAATTACCTAATCACTGAGCAGCAGGGATGTGAGGAATTTGGAATTATTTTATGTAAAATGACATTTTTTTTCTAGTTAAGTAATAATTTCATTTTCTGATACATTTATCATTAATTCCCCATAATTACATGTGTAATTACACTACAGAGCTTCCTAAAAATATTAATTACAATTCATTATATCATTGACCTTAAAGAGAAACATCTAAAATTTGCCAATTTTTTTCTTTTCTGTTTATTTATTTTCTTAGGAATCCAGATGTATCAGAGAATATATTTGTATCGCTGTACATAAATTGTATTTAAATGCCTGTATTGCCTAAACGTTTGCTATATATACTGTCTTAAGTTATTTCAAAACAGACTGTGTGTGTTTGTATGTGTGTGTGTGTGTGTGTGTGTGTGTGTATATATATA
>JBOFRC010000077.1:0-26650 GCA_051650825.1 Sarcina sp.
AATTCTCATAATAACACTTCCTGTTTCTAGATTAATATAAACTTTATATTAATCTACATTATACGCCTATAAAAATCAAAGTCAATGAATAATATTCATTCAATTAGAATTATAGAAAAATGTATATTTTTGAACTTTATTTACAAAAAGGATGATATAAAGAAAAATTAGCCATAATATAAAAATCTTGTAGAAAAGAAGTTTGGTAATTTATAATAAATATAAGGACTGTAGTACAAAGGCTTAAAGTGGAGGATAAAAATTTGAATATAAAAGATTTAGAATATTTTAGCTGTTTATGTGAAGTTAAAAGTTTTACAAAAGCGGCTAAGGAATTATATGTTTCTCAACCATCTATAACACTTTCGATTAATAAATTAGAAAAAGAATTAGGGACAAAGCTTATAAACAGGGATCATTCTAAAAAAAAATTAACTATAACTGAAAGTGGTGAAATTTTTAGAAAAAGAATAAAGAATATTTTTAATGAGCTTAATGAAGCTAAATTAGAAATAGAAAAACTTAATCAGAAAAAAATAACTATAGGTATGCCACCTATTATAGGAGCGTATTTCTTTCCTCAATTTATTGAAAGTTTAAATTTAGGACAATCTATAGAGAATATAGAATTTATTCAAACTGGTTCTATTAGAATGAAGGAATTACTTTCAGAAGGAAAAGTAGATATAGCATTGATTGGTTCATTAGAAATAATAGACGAAGAGCAAATTGAAAGTTATTTGCTAAAAAAAGACTCTTTTGTTTTATGTTTAAGTAAAGCAAATAAATTTGCGGATTGTAAAAAATTTAGTTTTAAAAAGTTAAAAGAAGAGAAATTTATTGTTTTAGGTGATGAATATTTACATGCTAATGTTCTTGAGCAAATATTAGCGACTTATGATATAAAGTCAAAAAAAATATATCATACAGGAGATATTCAAACTGCAAAAAGTTTAATTGCTACTAATTTAGGAGTAGGGATAATGGCAAGAATGTCAGTAGAAGATATGGACGGAATAAAAATTGTAGAACTTGATGATGAAATTAATTTTTATATATCTATAGCGGTTAAAAAAGGTCACTATTTAACTAAAGAAGAGAATTTTATTATAGATATAATAAAAAAGCAGAGTGATAAACTTTAAATTTTCTATAATAAAAATCATATTTAATAAGAATATAATGAAGGTTCTATCAAAATAATTAAATTGATAGAACCTTCATTATAATGAGTTTTAAAAATGCACTTTTAATTCAATAAGGATAAAAAACTTTATTTTACATATTGAGTTATAAGCATTAGTATAGGAACTACTATCACAAATAGTATTGTACTTGTTGTAACTAAGTTAGTTGCATACTCAACGTCTCCATGATACTCATTTGCTAGTATAGGTAATACTGCGAGCATAGGAGTTGCTGACTGAACTATAAATGTTTGTCTTAATAAAGATGGTAAATCAGCACCGAATGCATTTGTACCAATTAGAATTAAAATTATAATGATAATTGGAGATAGAATAAAACGTCCAATTAAAGCAAATATTGTGTCTCTATCGAAGTGGATGCTTTTAAGTCCTGCATCTTGTAATATTATACCGATATACATTAGAGCTAAAGGAGTAGTTACTCCACCAACATCACCAATAGCAGTACCAATAAATTTAGGAACTGGTATGTTTAGAAGTAAGAAAACTAAACCTATAAAGAAACCTATAAGAGGTGGAGAAAGAATTTTTTTCCAGTTAATTTTCTTTTTAACCTTAGATTTATCTACTGTTGGGTCATCATTTGCAATTAGTAGTACACCAAATGCCCATGTTGAAACAGTATTACTTACATAACAAACTAAGAAGAAAGGAATACTAACTGAACCAAATAAAGCGAGGTTTAAAGGTAAGCCTATAAAGATAGTGTTAGCGTTTGCAACAGCATTTAAGAAAATACCTCTACGACCTGGTTTGATTTTTAATAGTTTCATGAATATAAATGCTACGATATATGCTATGACAACTGTACCAAGTGGGTAAATTAAAGTTCCTGATAATTGTAATAAGCTACTTCTAGTTAAATGTGCTAACACTGAATTGAAAATTGCAAATGGAAGGGCTATTTTAACAACTAAAGTTGAAAGCCCTTTACCAAATTTATCATCAAACCATTTAAATTTTTTTAAGAAGTAACCTAGGGCAATCATTATAATAACAGTTAAGACACTTTGTATTGAATGAAAAAATAATGCCATAAGTTATAACCTCCTATATTCTAGCTACATTAGTTTTTTTAGCTGCATTAGCAACTGCACTAGCAACTTTATCAACTAAAGATCTGTCTAATGATGATGGTATAATGTTCTCATCAGTTAAATCTTTTTCTTCAATTGAATTTGCTATGGCCATAGCAGCAGCTATTTTCATTTCTTCGTTTATCTCAGAGGCTCTTACAGATAAAGCTCCTTTGAACATTCCTGGGAAAACAGAAATATTATTTATTTGGTTAGGTAAGTCGGATCTACCAGTTCCTATAACTCTAGCTCCACCAGCTTTAGCTTCATCAGGCATTATTTCAGGGGTAGGGTTTGCCATACCAAAAAGAATACCATCTTTGTTCATTGTTTGAACCATTTCTTTAGTTACTATATTTGGAGCAGATACTCCTATGAAAATATCAGAACCTTTAATTGCATCAGCTAAAGAACCAGTAATTTTTTTTGTATTAGTCATTTTAGCTAAAGCTCTTTTTGCATAATCTATTTCTTCCATATCTTCATTGATAATTCCAACTCTATCACAAGGAACAATATGTTTTGCACCTGCATTTAATAATAATTTAGTTATAGCTGTACCAGCAGCACCAATACCATTAACTACAATTTTAACTTCATCAATTTTTTTATTAACAAGTTTTAATGAGTTGATGACAGCTGCTAAAACTACGATAGCAGTACCATGTTGGTCATCATGGAAAACTGGGATGTCTAATTCTTTTTTTAATCTTTCTTCTATTTCAAAACATCTAGGAGCAGCTATATCTTCAAGGTTTATTCCACCAAATCCAGGTGAAATTAATTTGACTGTATTTACAATAGTATCAACATCATTTGAATCAATACAAATAGGAAATGCTGAAACTCCACCGAATTCTTTAAATAAAATAGCTTTTCCTTCCATAACAGGAAGTCCAGCTTTAGGTCCTATATTCCCAAGTCCTAATACTGCTGAGCCATCAGTTACAACAGCAACCATGTTTCCTTTTGAAGTATATTTATAAATATCTTCAGGGTTCTCTTTTATCATTTTGCAAGGTTCTGCAACACCCGGAGAATAAGCAACACTCAAGTCATATCTTGTTTGTACAGGTATTTTTGATATAACTTCTATTTTTCCTTTATTAGCTTCGTGTATTTTTAAGCTTTCTTTATAAAAATCCATTAATAAAACCTTCTTTCAAAATCGTTTAATCTATATTTACATAATACATTAAATGGATAAATATTTAAAATATAGTTTGTCTATGAACTAATAGGTTTTATTTATGAGTTGACAGAATATTTGAAAAATTCAGGTTTATAGTATAGATATAATATAAACCTGACAAGGATTCCATTTATCCCAGAGCGTAGGAAAACATTCAAATTCTTTGAATCCAATTTTTTTATAAAACTCATTTGTAAGATTATAATTTTTATAGCAGCCAGCTTTTACTGTTTTAACTTGCATATAAAGGTAGCCTTGGTCTTTAGCATAATCATAACAAGTTTTAAATAAATTATAGCCAATTTTTTTAGATTCTTCATCTATTTTAATTATCATTCATACTCCTTATTTTTACAATTTATATATTATTTTTTATATGTTAAAATTTGGTTATAAATTTATTGTATACAGGCGAGATAAAAAAGTCTATGTACTTAATATATGTTTATAGGGAATGAAAAGAATTAACTTGTAAATTTTGTAAACAAATGATAAACAATGCTCGTTATTATTGATATTCAATATCAATAAGCGTAAAATTAGAATATAATACAAGAGGTGGTAAAAATGCTCAAAAAAATATTGGAATATATAAAACTTGAAGGGGAATTTAATCCTAAAAATATTGCTAGAAATCTTAAGTTAAATGAGGCAATAGTTGAGGAATATTTAAAAGTTCTTATAGAAAAAGAGTATATAGTTAGAGAAACTCAGAGTAAATGTAATATTACTAAGTGTGGTGCTTGTTCATGCTGCTGTGGTGAAGCATTAAATGCAGCAAATTCTTGGAGATTTACACAAAAAGCTATAAAAATTTTAAGCAAATAGAGGAGGATATATGAATACTTTAGAAAATGTAAAAATAGGTGAAATTGTAAGAGTAAAGGGACTAGATAAAGAAAGCACAGTAAAAAGAAAGCTTTTAGATATGGGAGTTACTCCTGGTGTGAGTTTGAAAGTTGTTAGTAAGGCACCAATGGGGGATCCTATTAGTATTGAACTTAGAGGTTATAAGCTAACTCTTAGAAAAGAAGAAGCAAAAGCAATTTTAATACAATAAATTAAATATCATATAGAGGTGATTTGTTATGGTAATGCCAATGAATATAGCTAAAGAAGGGGAAATAATCAAAGTTAAAAGAATTCTTATGGATGAAGAAAATTCTAAGAGGTTTATGGAAATAGGTCTTACAAATAGTAATGAGATAAAAGTTATACAAAATAATGGAAGTTCACTGATTTTATCAATTGGAGGGGCACGACTTGGGATTGATTCAACAGCGGCAAGAAAAATATTAGTAGAGCAGTGTTAGAAAAATTTTTTTAAGTGGAAAGAAGTTTACTTTAATAGGGGGAAAAATTATGTTCAGAATTGGACTAGCTGGTAATCCAAATTGTGGGAAAAGCACACTTTTTAATGTACTTACAAAAGCGAGACAACATACTGGTAACTGGCCAGGGGTGACAGTAGAAAAAAAAGAAGGGATATTAAAATATAAGGGTCAATCATATAGTGTAATAGACCTCCCAGGGACATATAGTCTTGGGGCATATTCAGAAGATGAGGTTGTAGCAAGAGACTATATTATAAAAGATAAACCAGAAGTAGTAGTAAATGTTGTTGATGCCACAAATATAGAAAGAAATTTATATTTAACAACTCAAATTTTAGAGTTAGGCTCTACTGTTGTAATAGCTCTTAATATGATGGATGAAGCTAAAAAACAGGGTATTATTATAGATATAGAAGGACTTTCTAAAAAACTAGGAGTAAGAGTCGTACCTATTTCTGCACTTAGAGGTGAAAATATAGATATTCTTATAGAGAAAATTCTAGAGGCTGTTAAAGAGAGTAAAAATAAAAAGATTAAACTTTTAGATTATGGAGATGAAATTAATAATGAGATAATAAAAATAGAAGATGTTTTAGAAACTGTTGAGCTAGACTATCCAAGTTCGTGGATTGCTTTAAAGCTTTTAGAAAATGATTCTTATATAAATGAGTACATTGTTGCTAAAGAAATTATACAAGTACGAGAAGTGGTAGATGAAGCTATTAAAATTATTGAAGAAAAATTAGATTTTGAACCAGAAATAGCAATAGTAGATAAAAGATATAGCCTAATATCTGAATATATAGATGGTAATGTAAAAAAAGACTCTTCAAATGAGAATGAAAGTCGTTCTGATAAATTAGATAGAATAATCACAAACAAATGGTTTGGAATACCAATATTTGCATGTATTATGTATCTACTTTATCAATTGACATTTACTATAGGAGCAGGATTGCAGGAGTATACTGGAGATTTAATTATAACAGTAGGTGAATCTTTTGTTGCTTGGCTAGAGAGACTAGGTGCGCCACAAATAGTTACAGGTTTTATAAATGGTGGAGTATTTGGTGGTGTAGGAGCAGTTATAAGTTTTTTACCTTTAATTATGGTTATGTATTTTTTAATAGGAATTTTAGAGGATTCAGGTTATATGGCAAGAGCAGCATATGTAATGGATAAGTTTATGAGGGCTATAGGTCTACATGGAAAGACTTTTGTATCTATGCTTATAGGCGTAGGTTGTAATGTTCCGGGAATTATGTCTACAAGAACGTTAGATAATAAGAAAGATAGAATGATAGCTCTTCTTATCAATCCTTTTGTATCTTGTGGTGCTAGATTGCCCATATATTTAGTTTTTGTTGATGCCTTTTTTACTCAAAATAAAGGATTAATTTTATTTTCACTTTATGTTGTTGGGATAATAGTTGCATTAATTGCTGGAAAAATCTTTAGTAAAACTTTATTTAAAGGTGAACCATCATATTTTGTTATGGAACTTCCTAAGTATAGAATACCTTCAATTAAAAATGTTAGTTTATTAATGTTAGAAAAAGCGGGTGAATTCTTTAAAAAAGCAGGTATAATTATTTTGCCAATGATGATGGTACTTTGGGTTTTATCAAATTTTCCATTTGGAGTTGAAGAATTTAGTAATGAATCGTTGCTAGGACAAATAGGGAGTTTAATAGCACCTATATTTGCACCAGCTGGTTTTGGGACATGGGAAGCTGGTGTGTCTATTTTTACAGGTATTCTAGCAAAAGAAACTGTTGTAGCAACTATGGGAATGTTATATACCGGAGGTTCAGATGGTGCAGGTCTTATAGTAGCTCTACAGACAGCTTTTACACCACTTACGGCAATTTCGTTTATGGTATTTTCACTTTTATACACTCCTTGTCTTGTAGCTCTTGGGGCTATAAGAAAAGAAACAAATATGAAATGGACTTTATTTACAGCTGGATATACTTTTGCGGTAGCGTGGGTAGTTGCAGTTCTTATTTATCAAATTGGAAGGTTTCTTGGTTTTTAAGTTTTAAATGTAAATTTTATGAAAGAACTATAAAAATAAAAAATTATATATAAAAATGAGAGTAAAAAATAAACTGTTATGATAAAGTGAATATATCTTGCATATCTATTCTAATAGTAGGTATGAATGTATTTAGGGGGACGAAATTTTATGAAAAAATTATTAGCAATGTTAATCATAAGTGGTGTATCTTTTTCGTTAGTAGCTTGTGGCGGTTCTAAAGGACCAGAAGCCGAAGTTAAAGAGTTTTTTAAAGAATTAAAGTCAGGAACATTAGTTGAGGAAACTTTAGCTTTAAATCCAGAGTTACAAGCACAAGCAGATGAACTAAAAAAAGAATATGCAAGTGAAATTAAAGAAATAGAAAAGCTTGTAAAAAATATTACTAAGAAAATAGATGGAGACATTGCAAATACTACAGTAGATGGAGAATCTGCAACTGTAACTGTAAATATTAAAGCCATAGATTATATGCCAATAATTCTTGAAATTACTAAGGATATTTTTACAGAAGGATTAGGTCTTGGGTTAGAAGCTGTATTTAATAATCAGGGAGAAGATCAGGCGCAGATGGAAAAGAAAGCTAATGATTTAGCATTTAATATTTTAAAGGAAAATTTATCAGAAGCAGAAGTGAAAACTGTTGATAAAACTTATGAAGTAAAACTTAAAAAGAATGGTGAAGAGTGGGAAATTTTAAATGAAGAAGAACTTATGTTTGAATGTATGAATTTGAATTTTGACTTTTTAGATGCATTAGAAAGTCAAAGTGATGGAGCTATGTAAGAAGATATAAGAGAATAAATATTACTATAATAATCATAGAAGAGGGAACTCTTTTATGATTATTTTTATTTAGCTATATATAATATTATTTTTAGTGGGGCATATTATTAATATAATTTTAGAAATTCTTTTTAAATTAAATTCAAAAGGAGGGTGAGAGCAGTTAATATACAAATTAGAAATAGATATGATAAGCTAAAGGAAGTTATAATGTGTTATCCAACAAAATATGGTGAAAGTAAGACAAATATAGATTATAAATTAATGTTTGAGCAATATAATAATTTTCTTAAAATTTTGACTGAATATGGAGTCAAAATATATTTTTTAAATCCAAGTTTTGGAGAAAATCAAGTATACACAAGAGACATAGGATTTGTTATAGATGATATTTTTTTTATTTCGAAAATGAGTATGATAGAAAGAAAAAAAGAAACTATAGCATTAAAAGAGTTTTTGAAAAAAGAAAAAATTAATATACATATTTATGAAATGAAAAATAATATAGAAGGTGGAGATGTTATTATTCATGAAAACCGTGTATTTATAGGCCTTAGCACAAGAACAAGTTTAGATGCTATAAAAGAATTAGAGAATTATCTGAATATTCATAAAAAAGATATGAAAATAATACCTATTAGATTTAATTCGGAGAAAATGTTGCATTTAGATTGCGTTTTCAATGTGTTAAATGATAATTCATGTCTTTTATCTGAGTATATTTATGACAAAACTAAGATTGAAAATCACTTTGAAAATTATTATTATATAAATAATGATATTTCTTTAGAACTTGGAGTGAATATTGTATGTATGGAAAATAATATTGTTATTTCAAGTTGTAAAAAGATTTCACATATTCTTGAGGAAAGGGGGGTGACAGTAATTTATAGTGATTATTCTGAAATAGTAAAGGGTGGCGGATCTTTTACATGTTCAACGCTCCCTATTTATAGTTGATATTTCTTGGGAAATATTGGCAATGCATTTGTGTTAATTTTAGGCGTGTTAGGAGAAGAAATATGAGTAATAAAGAAAATAATCAATATGTTGTAGACGAAACAAAAATGGCGAAAGAATTAAATAGATTTGTTAATAATAGAGAGAAAAAGTTTTTTGAATTCTTTAAAGAGTTAGATGAAGTTGAAAAAGATAAAAAAGATATGGAAGAAAGAAGAAGAATTGGTGATAAATATTTAATCTTGACAAATCCTAATACAGAGGATGAAAAACTTTATAACTGTTTTGATTCAGAGGAAACAGCTTTAAAAGCATATGAGAATATTAAAGATGGCGAAAAATGTATAGCAAAAGGTAGTGTAGCTTATAAAATGATTTTAGGAGTTATATTTGTTGAAGATTATCATATTGAAGAGTACATTAAAATAAGTGTTGAAATGATTTAGTATATACAAATTTAATTTCAAAGAAAATGAGTAATAATTGGGCGAAATATTATTACTCATTTTTTTATCTTATGGTCAAATTTTTAAAGTTACAAATAGTCATAAAAATTTTTAACCTTAGATACATGTTGTATTTGGATTATATTAGATATTCCAGTAATAACTAGCGAGACAGTCTTTGATGATTTCTCCATTTTGTAGCTCTACAATTCTAGTTGAAACTAGTTTTGCAAAATCCATATCATGAGTTATTATAATAATTCCAATATTATTAGATAAATTTTTTATAATAGTAGCTATTTCATTAGTAGTTTTGGGATCTAGTGCTGATGTTGGTTCATCAAAACAAATATAAGTAGGATTTAAAATAAGAGCTCTAGCTATAGCAACACGCTGTTTTTGACCACCTGATAATTCACAAGGATAGCTATTTATTTTTTCTAATATTCCAAGTTTTTCTAATAGGTTTTTAGCAAAATTTATAGTTTCTTTTTTATTTTGTTTATGTGCAGATATAGGTGCTTCTATGATATTTTCAAGTACAGTCATATGTGGAAATAGATTAAAGTTTTGAAAAACTAAATTAATTTTTTTCCTTATTTTTATAAGGTCTTTTTTGTTACAGTAGGTATTATCTTTTAAAAGATATATATCTTCTATTTTAATGCTTCCACAAGTACATTTTTCAAGGCCTGTTAAAGATCTAAGAAGAGTTGTTTTACCAGCCCCAGATTCTCCAAGTAAGCTTACGATATCACCTCTACAAATATTTAAATTTATATTTTTTAGAGCAGATACGCTACCGAAAGATTTATTTAAATTTTTTATTTCTAACATAAAAGCCCCCTAATTATAATAAGAATATTTTTTTTCAATAGTATTAAACACAAGAGTAAGTCCAGCTATTATGACGAGATAAATTGCCCCAACTAGAAATAAAGGAAACAAAGAGGCATCTCTATTACTAGCAATCTTACCAGCTCTTAAAAGTTCTCCAAGCCCTACAACATAAACCAGTGATGTATCCTTTACAAGAGTTATAACTTCATTTGCAACTGCAGGAAAAACTTTTTTAAACATTTGTGGAATTACTATTTTTACTAATGTATGTGCTCTAGAAAAACCAAGGATTTCACAGGCCTCTATTTGACCAGTATCAACATCTAGTATGCCTGCTCTAAAAATTTCACCAAAGTAAGCAGCATAATTTAAAGTAAAAGCAATAATTGCAGCTGGAAATCTATCAAAATTTATATTAAGAAGTGGCAATCCGAAAAATATAACTACAAGTTGCAACAATAGAGGTGTACCTCTCATTATCCAAACGTAGATTCCACTACAGATTTTTATGATTTTTATATTAGATATTCTACAAAGAGATACAAGCATACCAAGTGGTATTGAAAGAGTTAATGTTATAATAAATACTTTGAGTGTAACTAAAAGTCCTTCAAGCATTTGTGGCATTAGTGTAGCTATATAATCCATAATTAAAACTCCTAAAATAATTTATTTAAACCATTTATTTTTTATTTCGTCAAATTTACCATTTGCTTTTATCTTTTCTAGTTCAGAATTTAATTCTTGTAAAATGGTATCATCCTTTCTAGTTCCAATAACGTATTCTTCATTAGCTAAATTATCATTTAAAACTTTATACTTATTAGAATTTCTTTGAGCTATATAATACCTTGCAAGTATTTCATCAACGACAATAGCATCAACTCTACGAGCTTCTAAATCCATAAATGCTTCATTATATGTGTCAAAAAGAATTGGTGTATTATTTTTAATGTTAGTAGGTAAAAAAGTGTCTTTTTCAATAGCATCAAGAGAGCTAGAAGCAGTTTGTGTAGCAATTATTTTGTCTTTTAAATCAACTTTTTTATTTATATTAGAGTCGCTCAATGTAACAATTGCTTGAGTATTATTTAAATAGGCGTTAGTAAGACCTACTTTTTCCGCTCTTTCAGGTGTTTTAGTATAGCCATTCCAGATTAAATCTATTTGTCCGTTTTTTAACTCTGTTTCTTTCATATCCCAATTTATAGCTTGAAATTTATATTCATAACCTAAGTTTCCAAGCATTAATTTAGCTAATTCTACATCAAATCCTGTAAGTTCACCATTTTCATCTTTAAAACCCATAGGTACAAAAGTATCATCAAGTCCTATAATTACAGTACGTCTATCAGTTTTTGAATCAGCATCTTTTGCATCCTTATTGTTATTTGTAGCTGTGAAAATAAGGATAATACTTGCGAATAAAGCAAGTCCACAAATTATAATTGATTTTAGATTGAATTTCATGTATTTTCCCCCTTAAAATATACTTAATTCTAAATAATAACTTTAATTCCAATAATTAGATTTCATATTAACACTTTATCATGATAAAGCATGGAAGTCAATGAATTTTTAAAACTTTAATTAAATTTAATTTCTATGTATTATAATAATTAGTATATAAATTCAAGTTTAATTGAAATAAAGTTTTAAGTAGACTTTGAATATTAACTCTAAAGTATTTTAGAGATGACTTTTTTAGTTATTAAAAAACATTAAGCGTGTTAAAAAAGACAAATATTTAAAGAAGTTTTCGTAGTGAGGAGAGCGGTAAGTTGAGTTTATTAAAAGAGATTGATATAGATGTAATAAGTATTATTGAAGAGATTAGTGAAAATATATTTTATAAAACTAGTAGTAGGATGCTTGCAAAAGGACGTAGAGTCTTTAATGGAAATAAGAATCCTATAATTAATATACATAAAAAGAATATTAGTATAGATATAGATTTGAAAATTAATTCTGAAAATAGTATACAGAGATATCCTGTAAGTATAGGGATTGATAGAAAGTTTAAAGATATTTATAGATGTGAATGTGGATGTATTGATTATAAAAATAATTCTCATAAAAATAAAAATTATATGTGTAAGCATATAATTGCAGGGCTATATATTTTTTTTGATAGCCTTAGAAAAGATAATGTTTTTGAAGAAAAAATAAATACACAAAAGCAGTTTTTAGAAATTTTTCAAGAAAACAATATCGAAGGAATTCAAAGATTAGACTTAGATATTTTTATTAAATTAGATAGTATTATGAATAGTTCGTATTTTGAAATATTTTTTAAAGTTGGTCATGAGAAAAAATACAATATAAAAGATATCAAAAAATTTTATGAGGCTAGGAACAGTGGAGAAGATTATGAATTTTCTAAATTGTTAATATATAGTAGAAAAGATTCTGTATTTGAATATGAGGATGAAAGAATCATAGAAAATATAGGAACGATAGTGTTATCTTTAGAAATGCTAAGAGAAGCTTATGGAATTAGAGGAATTAGAAATATAGGATGTAAAGGCAATACGCTTCGAATGCCTCTTAAAATGCTTTCAAAATTTTGTGAAATCATAAATCATAAAAAAATCACTTTTATATTAGAGGATATACAATATGAAAACATCTCTATTATTAAAGAAAATTTACCTATAGAAATTTTACTTTCTAAAAATGATGATAGGCTAGAACTTAAAACTAATAAATTTATTTCCTTATCAGAAATGAATGATGTTTTCTTTTATAAGAATAATCTATATATACCTAAGTATGAGCAACTAAAGTATTTTAGTAAAATGCAAAAAATTCTTCAAAGAGAAGAAAGTATACTTATAGAAAAGGAAAATTTTAATGAATTTTTTGAGAAGATATATTTTAAACTAAAAGAGATAGGAAGGTTTAGTTTAGATGATTCTATAAAAAATGTATTAGAAGAAGGGGAGTTAAAAGCTGAATTTTACCTAGACATAAAAAGAAAGAATATTTCAATAGATGTTAAAAAGCTATATGGAGATACTGATAGCAATAATACAGAAAAAATTATTATTAGAGATAAATCTAAAGAGATTGAAATAGAAAAACTTTTAAATAGTTTTAATTTTATAAATAATGGGACTAATTATGAGTTTTTAGGAGACGATGATAATCTATTTGATTTTTTAGAGCATGGATTGAAAGAATTAAAAAGGTTTGGAGAGGTTTTTTATTCAGAAAGCTTCAAAAAATATAAAGTAATTTCTAGTTCAAGTACAAAAACTAAAATAAAAGAAGAAATTAATTATTTTGAAATTACTTTTGAAACTAAGGATTTTAATTTAAAGGATATTGAAAAGATAATAGAAGCTATAGGAACAAATAAAAAATACTTTAGGGTTTCACAGGAAAGTTTTTTAGATTTGCAGGATACAGAACTTATAAATTTCCTATCGTTAGTTTCAAATGTTAATAGTATAGGAAATAGCACGAGTGAGAATTTAGTTCGAGTCTCTAAAAATAGGGCTTTTTATTTAAAAGATTTTATAGAAAAGAGAAAAATAAAAGACATTAGAGGGGTTAAGTACCTTGAAGCTATAGTTGATAATTTTAATTCTTTTAAGAAGACAAATTTTGAATTACCAAATAATCTTAATGCTAATCTTCGTGATTATCAAAAAGATGGGTTTAATTGGTTTAAAACTTTAGAACACTTTGGATTTGCTGGTATATTAGCTGATGAGATGGGACTTGGAAAGACAATTCAAACTATAGCGTATATTTTATCTAATAAAGGGAAATCTATCTTAGTTGTAACTCCAACCTCTCTTTTATATAACTGGAGTAATGAGTTTGAAAAATTTGCTTCAGATTTGAAGATAGGAATAATTCATGGAGATAAAAAAAATAGAGAAAAAGTTTTAGGGGATTTGTCAACATATGATGTTATTTTAACTACATATGGCACACTTAAGAATGATTTAGATATATATTCTAATAAAATGTTTGATGTAATGATTATAGATGAAGCACAAAGTATTAAGAATGATTCGTCAAAAGTAGCGCATTCTATAAAATTGATAAATGCAAAGTATAAATTTGCTCTTACAGGAACTCCTATAGAGAATAATTTATTAGAACTTTGGTCTATATTTGATTTTATAATGCCAGGATATTTATATTCTAAGCAAAAGTTTTCTAAACGATTTTCAACTAGTGATAATTTTTTAGAGCTTACAAAAATGATAGAACCTTTTATTTTAAGAAGAGAGAAAAAAGATGTTATAAAAGAACTTCCAGATAAGTTTGAAAAAAAATTCTTTGTGGAACTTTCTAAAATGCAAAAGACTTCATATTTAGCATATACTAAGAAGTTGAAAAAGGAGTTAAAGAATGAAGCGTCTAAAAATAAAATAGAAATTTTATCATATCTTACAAAGCTTAGACAATTATGTCTTGATCCAAATCTTGTAATTGATAATTATAAGGGCGGGAATAGTAAGTTAGAGGTTACTATGGATATTTTAGACGAATATATAAAAAATAATCATAAAGTTCTTATATTTTCGCAGTTTACTAGCGTTCTTAAAGTAATTGAAGAAGAGCTGAAATTGAAGGATATAGAATTTTCCTATATAGATGGAAGTATAAATGCAAAAGAACGATTAAGATTAGTTGATGAATTTAATGAGTCCTTTGAGAAAAAAGTATTTTTAATTTCATTAAAAGCTGGTGGTACAGGGTTAAATTTAACTTCAGCTGATGTTGTTATACATTATGATCCTTGGTGGAACCCCGCAGTTCAAAATCAAGCAACAGACAGAGCGCATAGAATAGGACAAATTAATAGTGTAGAAGTTATAAATCTTATAGCAAAGGGAACTATAGAAGAAAAGATACTTAAATTACAAGAAAATAAAAATGACATAATAAAAAAAGTGATGACAGGAAATCTTTCAAATTCAAGTATCCTCTCATCACTTTCAGAAAAACAACTTATAGAGTTATTTGATAGTGAGTTTTAATTATAAAGTTTCTTTTAATGCTTCTATAAGTAACATATTTTCTTCGTGAGTTAAAATACAAACTCTAAAAAATTGCCCAGAGAGACCCTCAAAAGAGGAGCAGTCACGAATAATTATTTTATGTTTAATAAGTTTTTCATATAATAATCTAGCTGTAAAATCTTGATTTAAAATTTCACATAAAATAAAATTACCAAAAGTTTCAAATACTTTTATTGAAGGAAGAGATTTAAGCTCGTTTGCGAGGTAGTCTCTTTCTTTTGTTATTTTTTCATAAGTTGATTTTATGTAATTTTTATCTTTGAACATAATTTCACCCATTAATGTTGCAAAAATATTTATATTCCAAAGATCTAGATTTTTAGTTATTTCATTTTGAATTGATTTGTCTGAAATTAACCCATAACCAAGCCTTATTCCTGGAGTTGCAAAAAACTTAGAAGTTCCTCTTATTACAAACAATTTAGAGTAAGTATCTGTGAGATTTGCACTAGAAAAAGTTGTTTGTTTTGTAAATTCTATATAAGTTTCATCAATCATTATATAAATATTAGTATCATTTAAAATTTTTTTAATATCAGCATTAGTAAATGCAAAACCTGTAGGATTGTTAGGATTACAAATTATAATCAAGTCAAATGATTCTGCTTTTATAGTATTTATAAATTCAGTTAAATTAACTTTGAAATTATTTTCTTTAGTAGTTATGAAATTTTTTGTAAGGCAGCCTATTTTGTTTAATTCACTTTCATATTCAGAATAAGCAGGAGAAAGTAAGAGTGCTTTTTTAGGTGAAATAGTTTTTATAAAAGAAGAAATAAGTTCAGTTGCACCACTTCCAAGGATAATATTTTCTTTTTTACATTTACAGTAGTCACTGATACTATTTTTTAGTTCTTTATACATAGGATCTGGATATAAAGAAACCATTTCTATATTTTCTATAATAGATTTTTTAGCTTTATTAGATGAACCAAAAGGGTTTATATTAGAACTAAAGTCCATTAAATCTTCTTTATTGATGTTATAGAGTTTACAAAGGTCAAAAATATTAGCTCCATGATTTACGTTCAATATAGAGCACCTCCTAAAAATAAAATTTTTAAATTTGTCATATTATAAGTTTAACCTTAATTGATATAGAAATCAAAATACTATCATATAAATGTAATCGTTAAAAATATAAATGAAATTTTAATATTTAGGATAATTTCTATTGATTTATTAAAAGATGAACTTGCTAGTATAAGCTTGTTATTAAGAGATTAGCGTAGTATACTAAAGATGAATTAAATTTAGTTATGGATCATTTAAAGATTTTGTTAGAGTAATATTATTTTTTGACTAAGAATATTTTAAAAAAGTTTAATTTAGTAATAAATTTTTTTTAGAATTATATTAGTATTAAAGTATTTTATTTAATAAGTCTTTAATTGACTGGGAGGTACAAATAATGGAAGATAAAAAATTAACATGCGTTGACTGTGGAGAAGAATTTGTTTTTACAGTAGGAGAACAAGAATTTTATAAAGAAAAAGGGTTTGATAATGAACCTAAAAGATGTCCATCTTGTAGAAAAGCAAGAAAAGAACAAAGCAGAAGATAATGTTTTGTATATATGCCATAGACCTTTGTGTCTATGGCTTTTTTATGCTTTTTATAATAAAAGTTTTGTGAATAAAATTTAAACTATATAATATCATTTACCGATAATGCGTTAATATATGATAGACTTATTGTTATAGGGTTAAAAATTTAGGAAAAGAAATTTTTGAAAAAGGATGAGCGTGAAATGGAAAAAAAATATTTAATAGCATTAGATCAAGGGACTACTAGTTCAAGAGCCATACTTTTTGATAAAAATGGGAATGTTGTAGCTAAGGCACAACATGAGTTTGATCAAATATATCCAAAGGCTGGATGGGTTGAGCATAATCCTATGCAGATTTGGGCAACTCAAAGTGGAGTTTTACGAGAAGTAATAGAAGTAAGTAGTATAAATCCAGATGAAATAGCAGGACTTGGGATAACTAATCAGAGGGAAACTACTGTTGTGTGGAATAAAAAAACTGGAAAGCCAATTCATAATGCTATAGTATGGCAGTGTAGAAGAACAGCTGATATTTGTGATGAGATAAAAACAAGAGGTTATGAGGAGCTAATAAAAGAAAAAACAGGACTTATTTTAGATGCTTATTTTTCTGCGTCTAAAATAAAATGGATATTAGATAATGTTAAAGGTGCTAGAGAAAAGGCAAATAAAGGTGAACTTTTATTTGGAACTATAGATACTTGGCTTATTTGGAATTTAACAAGGGGAAAAGCACATATAACAGATTATAGTAATGCTTCTAGAACTATGTTATTTAATATTCATACTTTGGAATGGGATGAGGAACTTTTAGATATATTTACAATTCCTAGGAATATGCTTCCTAAAGTTAAATCCTCAAGTGAAATTTATGGATATACAGATAAGCATATGTTAGCAGGTGCACAAATTCCTATAGCTGGATGTGCAGGTGATCAACATGCTGCATTATTTGGTCAAAGATGTTTTGAAGCGGGGATGGCAAAGAACACTTATGGCACAGGATGTTTTATGCTCATGAATACTGGTAAAAATATAGTAAAATCTAAAAAAGGACTTTTAACTACTATTGCATGGGCAATAGATGGGAACGTTGAATATGCTTTAGAGGGAAGTGTATTTATAGCTGGCGCAGCAGTACAGTGGTTAAGAGATGAATTGAAGATAGTAATGGATGCAAAGGAAACAGAAGAATTTGCAGGAAAGGTAAACGATAGCAATGGAATCTATGTAGTGCCAGCATTTACAGGACTTGGAGCACCACATTGGGATATGTTTGCAAGAGGGTGCGTTGTAGGACTTACAAGAGGAACTAATAGGGAACATTTAGTTAGAGCAACTTTAGAATCTATTGCATATCAAACTAAGGATATTTTAGAGGCTATGAAAGAAGATTCAGGAATAGAATTAAAAACACTTAAAGTTGATGGGGGAGCATGTAACAATAATTTCTTATTACAGTTCCAGGCAGACATTTTAAAAATTCCAATAATTAGACCTAAAGTAGTGGAAACAACAGCTCTTGGAGCAGCATTTTTAGCAGGTCTTGCTGTAGGTTTTTACAAAGATAAAGAAGAAATAGCTAATGCTATAGAACTTGATAAAAAGTTTATTCCACAAATGGAGGAAAGAAGAGTAGAGTTTTTATATAGAGGTTGGTTAAGAGCTGTTAAGCGTTCGTTTGATTGGGCAAAGGAAGAGGAAGACCTCCGTAAAGAGTTAGATTATTATGAGTAATATAGTAAAGTGTATATGTTGATAGAATATCAATTAGTATGTATAATTAAGAGCGAATAATAATAACGGAGTGATGTTAGAAAATGAGAATGAGAAAAAAGCCTTGGGCGAGACCTGAACTTGAAGCGAGTGATTTATTCATTATAAAGCCTACAGAAAATAAAGGTAAATGGAAAGATGTTTTCAAGGATAACAAAAAGCCTCTACATTTAGAACTTGGAGCTGGTAAAGGAACTTTTATAGCGGTACTTGCAGCAGAAAATCAAGATGTAAATTACATGGCTATAGATATAAAAGATGAAGTAATAGTTTGTGCAAAGAGAAATATAGAAGAGTCATATAAAGAACATGGAATAGACAGTATAGATAATGTAAAAGTGATGTCTCAAGAAATAGCACTTATAGATAATGCTATAGGAGATGGTGATGTTATTGAGAGAATCTACATAAATTTCTGTAATCCATGGCCTAAAGATAGACATAAAAAAAGAAGATTAACTCATACAAGACAATTAGAATTATATAAAACTTTCCTTAAAAAGGGTGGAGAAATAAGATTTAAAACTGATGATGATGAATTATTTGAAGAATCATTAGAATATTTTAAAGAAGCTAAAATGGATATAAAATATATAACAAGAGATCTTCACAATAGTGATTTTGTTGGGAATATAACAACAGAACATGAAGATATGTTTTCAGCTAAAGGAATAAAAATTAAGTTTTTAATAGCAGAATATAAATAAAAATTTTAGTTGTTATATTTTAGTAGATGCTAAATATAATATTTAAAAATTTTTTTTGAAATAAAATTTAGTATTTGTCTTAGAAAATAACAGATACGAATTAAAAAAACAAACAACCTCTAATTATTTATAATGATTAGAGGTTGTTTGTTTTTTTTAAAAATTATAACTCTGAAAAACAGTATGATTTTACTCTTTTATTAATTCTCTAATATATTCTGCCGCTTTTTTATATCCGCCGCAATGTCTTAGTGATTCACCTATCTTTGTAGCATTTTTTTTATAGCTAGTATCACTTAAAATAATTTTAACAGCATCTTTAATACACTGAGCATTTTCTTTATTTGTTAAATTAATACCTGCTCTAAGTTCTTCTACTCTAGCTGCAACTATTGGTTGTTCTGCCATTTGAGGAACTACTATAAGAGGTATATTATGATATAAAGCTTCACTTGAGCTATTCATTCCTCCGTGTGTTATAAATAAATCAATTTGCTTTAATATTTCAAGTTGAGGTACATAGTTATAAATTTCAAAGTTGCTTGGGACTTCACCAAGGTCTTCTATTTTATTAGCCTTTCCGATAGACATTATAACTTTAATATTTTTATTATTACCTAAAGCTTTAAAGCACTCTAAATAGAATTTAAAGTTTTTGTTAGCTAATGTTCCAAGTGAAAGGTATATAAGTTTTTTGTTTTGGGGATTACTTATTTTAAAATCACTAAGCTCTTGTCTATCAAATAAGGAAGGTCCTACAAATTTATATATATTATCAAATTCTTTTGCGTATGGTTGATAGTATTCTGATGTAAATACAATTTTTAAATCAGATTTAACACCTTTCATAACATCAAACATGTTTTGTGGAGGTTGGATTCCATATTCTTCTGCTATTGTTTCATAGCCAGAAAAGAATTTGTTTTTGATCATTTTAGCAAGTTCTCCAGAATTTTTTTTCTGGTTATATTCAAATGTACGTTGTGCCATTTTTTCATTAATCGCAAATGTTGTTATACTTTGGATAGTTTTCTTTATATTAAATTTTTCTATTAGTTTTCTTCCGGGATTTATAAATGGATCAACTACTATATAATCAAATTCCCCATCTTCTTTAAAAGCTAAATCCAATGATTTTTTATGTATTTCAGCATTTTTAGTAGTCATATTAACGCTAGTATAGCCTTTAAATTTTACTCCTAGTTTTTCTAGTTTTTCTCTATATTCTTCAGATGAAATATATACTATTTCATCACCATTATTTATAAGTTCGCTCACAAGACCTAGTGTAGGATTTATATGTCCATGTCCATGGAAAATAATGAACAGTCCTCTTGCCATAAATATCACTTCCTATTTTATCTTTTGTAAATTTATAGATATAGTTTAATAAGTTTTTCTTATTTTATTTTTTGTTTATGTTTTTATTATAATAATTGATCTTAAAAATTTTAAAAAGTAATTATAAAAATTTTATAAAACAAATAATATACTTTTAACTTTATTGTAGTCATAAACATCAGCAGTGAAAAATTTACTAACATAAATAAATTTGAATAGAAAATTATTTGTAAATAAATTGTAAAATATGATAACAATTATCAATTAGTAGAAGGAGTATGTTATAATTTTACTATAAATGAAAATGAATTTCAATTAAAAATAGATGCGTAATTTTGAAAATGATTTTAAAATAATAGATTGTAAAGGAAAGGAGGTAAAATTCTAAAATAAATATTTTAGAATTAGAGTTACTATGAAAGAAGTATTAGATATAATAGTAAAATCAGCAAGTGATTCTTATCTGCAAGTTGGAGTTTTTGTTGGAGCAGTGCTTATTATTTTTGCATTATTAGATTATAAAAGTCAGGGGAAAATGATAAAATATATAGAAAAATCTAAAAGAATACAGCCTTTCATAGGAGCGTTCCTTGGCTTAACTCCTGGGTGTGGTGGTGCAATATTAGTTATGCCACTATTTATTAAGGGGACTGTTAGTTATGGTACAGTGATAGCTACACTTATAGCTACAATGGGGGATTCTGCATTTGTAATTATGACAACAAGACCATTAGATTATTTAAGTATAAGTTTTTGGAGTTATATTATAGGTGTTATAGTAGGATATATTGTAGATTATTTAGATTTAGAAACTAAACTTAATCTTAGAAAAACAATACAAAAGAATGAAAATAAAAGAAAGGAAAAACTAATCCTTAGAGAAAATATGATAAATAGAAATCCTACTATTAATAAAATAACTGAAAAATTAGATTTGTTTTTAAATAATGTAGGTTATATTGTTTATTGGGGAGTATTATTTATAGGATTAATATTTGGGGTTTTACTTCTTTTACAAGTTGATTTAAATAAAGATTTAGGGATAAATAATCTTGGGTTATATTTTGGTCTTATAGGAATGGTAATATCATTACTATATGTTTTGATGAGTCGAAATAAAGGAGAAGATTGTAACTGTAATAAAATAAAGAAAAAAAGTTTTAAAGAGTCTTTACGTCATAATGCTTACGAAACAGCATCTGTGAATATTTGGGTTATGATTGCATATTTAATTTATGAAATAGGTATTTTGATTATTGGTGGAGAACAGGTATTAACAACTGTACTTATGGCTACAGGAGTACTTGCAGTAATAGTAGGGGCTCTTATAGGGTTAATTCCTGGATGTGGTCCACAAATCATATTTGTAACTCTTTATGGTAAAGGATTTGTTCCTTTTGCAGCACTTTTAGCTAATGCAATATCACAAGATGGGGATGCACTTTTACCACTTATGGCAAGAGATAAAAAATCTCCACTTTGGGCAACTATTATAACAACTATACCTGCTTTAGTTGTAGGGATAGGAGCTTATGGCATAGAAAAATATCTTTTATAAAATATATGAGGATTTTAAGTGTTAACAATATTTAAAATCTTCATCTTTTTTTATATTTTAGAACTATTTTAAAAAAATTTGCATATATTAGTAAAATACAATGCTTTTAAATGCAGGAGGGTGTTTTAATATGATGCATAAAAAGACTAAAAAAAAGAGAATACTTATGATGAAAATCAAAAAAATTATTGATAAGGAAATGAATCAAAGGAGCTTACACAACATTGAGTTAAACGATTGCACAAGAAGCAAGAAAAAATTATAAGTTTGAGGAGATTTTATTTGTTATAAGTAGATGGGTTTAAAGTTACTTAATATTCTAAAATTTTATTTACAAGACTATTTTATAGCTTTATAATAGTCAGTGGTGATATAATCATCTTTTAGAAAATATTTTTCTTAAAAGTTGGAGATTTTTAGCAAATATAACTAATGAATTGAATTTGCTAAGATAGGGCCTCTTTTATCAATGTATTTTAAAATAATTACTAGTTATTTTAGCTAAATGAAATATTAAACATTGAAAAAGAAGAGTATGTTTATACTAGGCTATAGAGAGTTAGGAGCGGTGGAAACCTAATGCTAAGATAAGCAGAAAGAAGCTTTGGAGTTATGGTATGAAAATCATATTATTATATATGGAGTAATATCATGGGGTTATTCCCTTATAGATTTAAAGAGTGGGATATTTTTATATCCAATTTTAGGTGGTACCGCGAAATAGTTGTTAATAACAGCCTTTCGTCCTAAGTTTTAGGATGAAGGGCTTTTTTATATTTTTTTGAAAATAAATTAATAAATCAAGTAGTTGAATTATTTGATAATGAGAGAGGAAGTTAGATTATGAGTTTTGAAAAATTAGCAGAATTAATATTTCCAAATGTTGATAAAACACCAGAATATTATATTGAGAAATATCCAAAAAGAGAATTAAAAGAAGGTGCTAAAGTTTTAAGATATGCACCAAGTCCTACTGGGTTCCAACATATCGGTGGAGTTTATGCTGCTTTAATAAATGAAAGATTAGCTCATCAAAGTGAGGGAGTATTTTTCTTAAGAATAGAAGATACAGACCAAAAAAGAGAAGTTCAAGGTGCTATAGATGATACTATAAAAACAATGGAATACTTTGGAATGCATTTTGATGAAGGAATAACAGGAGAAGAAACAGAAAAAGGAAATTATGCTCCATACAAACAAAGTAAAAGAGCTGATATCTATAATACTTTTGTTAAGGATTTAATTAAAAAGGGAATGGCTTATCCTTGTTTTATGACTGCTGATGAGCTTGGAACACTTAGAGAAAAACAAATGGCAGAAAAAATAACACCAGGTTGCTATGGAGAATATGCTATTTATAGAGATTTAGCTCCAGAAGAAGCTATAAGGAAAATAGAAGCAGGAGAAGAATTTGTTATAAGAATGAAATCTCCAGGAGATGCTGAGAAAAGAATAGAATTTAAGGATATGATAAAAGGTAAAGTATCATTCCCAGAGAATATTCAAGATACAGTTATTATTAAAGGAGATAAACTTCCAACTTATCATTTTGCACATGCTATAGATGATGCTTTAATGGGAACAACTCATGTAATAAGAGGAGAAGAGTGGTTATCATCACTTCCTATTCATTTACAAATGTTTAGAATTTTAAACTTTAAAGCACCTAAATATGCACATGTTCCAACAATCATGAAGATGGATGGAAGTTCTAAGAGAAAGCTTTCTAAGAGAAAAGATCCAGAAAGTGCTGTAAGTTATTATAATGAAGAGGGATATCCATCAGTATCAGTTGTTGAGTACCTATTAAACATAATAAACTCATCATTTGAAGATTGGAGAAAAGCTAATAAAGATTTACCAAATACAGAATTCCAAGTTGAACTTAATAAAATGAGTAAGAGCGGAGCTTTATTTGATTTAGTTAAACTTCATGATGTAAGTAAAGATGTTATATCAAAAATGACTGCTACAGAAGTATATGATTACTATGTAAATTGGTCAAAAGAGTATGATGAAGAAATGTATAAACTTGTTACAGCACATAAGGATGCAACAGTAGCAATGATAAATATAGATAGAGAAGGACCAAAACCAAGAAAAGATTATGGAAAATGGAGTGAAGTAAGAGCTCATATTTTCTATATGTATGATGAATTATTTGCAAAAGAAACAGTTGAAAGTGTAGAACTTCCAAAAAATATGACTATCGAAGAAGCTAAGAGAATTATAACGGCTTATAAAGAGGCTTATAATTTTGATGCAGATAAAATGCAGTGGTTTGAAGATGTTAAAGCAGTTGCAGCAGAGCTTGGTTACACAGCTGATAGAAAAGCTTTTAAAGCGAATCCGGATGAATTTAAAGGTATGGTTTCAGATGTAGCAGGAGTTGTGAGAGCAGCTATTACTCATAGAACTAATACACCAGAGCTTCATACAATAATGCAAATATTAGGAAAAGAAAAAGTTATGGAAAGATTTGACGCTTTCTTAGCACTTTAATATGAGAAGCTCAGTTTAGCAAAAATTCTAAACTGAGCTTTTTTATTATAAAAACTAGATGGTTGCTTTCTACAACTAATTATAATAAAATTATTATAGAAAGAAAAAGTTTGGAGGAAAAAGGCGTGGAAGATTTAAAGAGTTCAGATTTAGATAGAAGGCTAACTAAGGAACTTGGGTTTGGAAGAGTTTTAGAGAGTATAAATAAACATAGACATTATTGTATACGCAGAAGACTTGAAAAATTTAATTTAAAAAGATGGGAATATCGAATATTAATAGAACTTTATATAGAAGAAGGGGTATCACAGGAAAAGATAGCTTGTAATATAGGGTTAGACAAGTTTGAAACATCGAAATCAATAAAATCTTTAATAGAAAAAGGATTTGTATATAAAGATAGAGATGAAAAGGATAAAAGAGTTTATAGACTTTTTTTAACTGATAAAACTAAGGAAATTCGAGAAGAGTTTGTTGATATTTTATTAGGCACAATAGATAGAGCAATTAAAGATGTCCCAGAAGAAGAAAGAAAGATAGCTTTAAAAGTTCTTATACATATGGCAGAAAAAATGTATGTTGAATATTCTGCTATGAAAAATGATAAAAAAAATAGTTGTGAAAAGCATTGAAAATATAAAAAATACCAGTAGAGTAAACACTTTACTGGTATTTTTTATATACTAATTTATGAGCTTTGCTGAGTAGGAGCTATGACAATTTCTCTGATACAGATGTTTTGGGGTTGATTATATAAAAATAAAACCATATCAGCAATATTTTCAGCTTCTAGTCCACCAGAGATTTCCTTTTTCATTTTAACGTAATCATTTTTTATTTGCGAATCAGTTGTATGCTTTAGTAAAGAAGTTTCAACTACACCTGGCGCAATAACACTTACTCTTACATTGTTTTTTGCGACCTCTTCTCTTATACCATCTGATATAGCATGAATAGCAAATTTAGTTCCGCAATAAATAGAGTGATTTTCAAAGGTTTTTCTACCTGCAATAGAGCTTATATTTATGATGGTTCCGCAGTTATTATTTTTCATATCATCTAATACACAGTGTATTCCATTTAAAACACCTTTAATATTTGTATCAACCATTTGGTTCCACTCAGAAATATCTTGAATATTAGCTTTTCCAAGGAGCATGACACCAGCGTTATTTACTAATAAATCTGTTGGACCATATTTTTCTTCAGCCTCTTTTATTGCTAAGCTTAAATCATTTAAGTTTGTAACATCAACTTGTTTGCATATAGTATTTGGTAAGTTTAATTCTTCTAATAAATGTTTTCTTCTAGAAATAATGAGTAAAGGATGCCCAAGATTAGATAGCTTTACAGCTATTGCCTTTCCGATTCCTGAACTCGCACCTGTTACTACTGCTAGTTTTTTCAATATATTTCAACTCCTTTATATTACTAGTATATAATTCTAAATTTTGTATATTTTTAGTATTAACTTTTGAAAAATTAATATACCTTACTTTATAACTAGCTAATTTATATTATTTAGTATTATTACTAAGTATATTTAAAAGTCTTACATAATATTAGTGTTTTAATAAGTTTTTACTAGGAAAAGGATGAAGAAAAGATATTATAATAACTTGTGCACTTATATTTAAAAGATAATATATTTATATTTTTAATTATTTAGTAATATAAAAATAGAAAACCATACTAGCAGATTTTTAACTCTGATAATATGGTCTCTTTTTTTGTTTAATTAAATAATTTTACACTTTTAGAATACTTGGAAAATGAAGAATTTTAAGTAATAAGATTCATCAGAGTTCCAAAGAATAGGGTGGTCTGCACTTTGAGTTCTACATTCTACTTGTCTTAGAGTTCTTCTTGCATCATGTGCAGCTTCTAAAACTGTTTTTTTAAGTTGTTCTTCACTCATGTAGTGAGAACAAGAACAAGTAGCAAAATAACCACCTTGTTTAACCATTTTTAAACCACGAAGGTTAATTTCTTTATATCCTCTTATAGCTGAGTTTATTGTATTTCTTGATTTAGTAAAAGCTGGAGGGTCAAGAATTACTACGTCAAATTCTCTACCTTCTCTTGACCAATCACCAAGAACATTAAATGCATTATGGCATTCAAATTTAACAATATTCTCAAGTCCATTAAGTTTTGCATTTCTAGTAGCACAATCTATAGCGTGTGCAGAAACATCTATTCCAAGAACAGATTTAGCTCCAGCTACACCAGCGTTTAATGCAAATGAACCAGTATGAGTAAAGCAGTCTAAGACATCTTTATCTTTACATATTC
>JBOFRC010000078.1:0-28988 GCA_051650825.1 Sarcina sp.
CTTTTTCTCCATTAACGTCTAAAGCATTTGCTAAGAAAAATAATCCTTTATCATAAACAGGATTAATATCAACTGCCTTCTTATAAAATTTTATAGCCCTATCATAATCCATCTTTTCATCATATATAACAGCAAGTCCGTAATATGCTCTTGCCTCTGAATTATTTGCTTTTATTGCCTTTTTATAATATCTTATCGCTGTATCTTCTTCTGATAATTCATCATATAAAAGAGCTATATTAATATATAGCTCTAAATCATCAACCTCACCTAATAACTCCTCTGCCAGTAAATAATAATTCAAAGCTTTAAGGAATTCTCCATTATCATGTGCTTTTTCACCTTTACTTATATAAACATTTATAAGTCTATTATCCATTCTTCACCTACTAAATATTAAATGTTCTATTTTTTCAAAAAATTTAAAACACCCTCTATTACTTCATCTCTATTTTTTTCGTTTAACATCTCATGTCTTCCATCTTTGTATAAAATATATTCAACATTATTTATCCCATAAGATTTCATCTCTGAAACTAACTTTTTAATACCTTCGCCATATTCTCCAACTGGATCATGATCTCCTGCAAAGATATAAAAACTAATATCCTTGTTTATTTTATTAAATTCATTCTTTTTATGGAGTCTATTAACTCCATTAATTAAATCATAATAAAACGATGCACTACATATAAATCCACAATCCTCCCTACCTATGTACTCATCAATTGCTTCATTATTAGAACAAACCCAATCAAAAGGAGTTCTACATGGTTTGAATTTTTTATTATGATCTCCAAAAATAAGCTTATCCATAAGTTTACTTGTATGTTTTCTACCACAAAGAATAATTTCACCTCTTGCTATTATAGCACCAAGCCTTGCAATAGGCTTAAGTTTTCCATTTGTACCAGATAAAACAACTCGTTTTACATACTTATTATATAACTCTAAATATCTAAGACTTACAAATGTACCCATACTATGTGCAAGTAAAATTATTTCTAACTTGCTATTTTCCTGTTTAGCATTTTCTATAAGTTCATTCAAGTTAAATGCTAATTTTTCAAACCCTTCATTATCAGCTACATAACCTCTATTTTCCCCACTATCTGTCTGTCCATGCCCTCTATGATCATGTGCATAAACATTATATCCCTGTTCATTTAATTTACCTGCTAAATAATCATATCTTATGCAAGATTCTGCCATCCCATGTGCTATATAAACAACGGCCTTAGCTTCTTTTATTTTCCATCTATAGCAATTTATTTTTTTCCCTTCGCTATCAATATACTTAAAATTCTCTCTCATAAAAGCTTCCCCCTAACTTCATTGTCCGTATTTATAATTTACTCTCTTGCCCAAAACATGTCAATAGCTCTTAGTTTTTCTTATTTGACTTTAAGTACGCTTCTATTTTAACTGACCAAATTACTGCCTTTTTCTCATCAAAATCCTTCATAAAATTCAAAAAAGTTGTAAGAGCATCTTTTTTATATAGCCCCTTCATCAAATGTCTTGGATAAGATACTTTTTTATCATAATTTTTTTTAGGATCTATTATCATTATCTTTTTCTCATCTATATTATAAAATATATCCTTGCATCTTATATCCACTCTTTTAAATTTCAATTTTTCAAATTCTTTAGTCATTTCAAAAAGAGCTTTTGCTAAAGCTTTATCCATAGAATTTGTCTTAAGATATTTATCTAACCTTTCCCCTGCTACAAACTCTCTTACAATATAATTATCACCTATTTCGATAATCTTTGGGAAAAATTTAGAACCTTTCACACGCTTTAAGATATATGATTCATCTAACCAAGCTCCGTGTCTTCTAAAAAACTTAATAATATTACCATCCTCTAAAAGAAATACAACTCCATTATGTCCCTCACCTATTTTTTCGCCTTTTCTTAGAGCTTTCTCAACACTTTTAGAAACATCTTTTGAACTATAATCAAAATTTTTACTCACTTTAATCCTCTCATATAATAGTGCTTTATTAATTATATGATTAGAAAATACAAAAGGATACTGCTAACATTGGTTAACTGCATCCTTTGTAAATTTAAATTAAATTATAAAGTACAATTTTATTATTTTCTAAATATAATGCTGTATAAATATTTTTATACGCTATTACTTTTTTAACATATTTATCAGTTTCCTTAAAAGGAATATAATGAACATTGCGTCCATCCTTAGAATAATTTTCATCTTTAAGCCACTTATTAACATTCCCCCGCCCTGCATTATATGCAGCTATTACTAGATTTTCATCACCAAACTCTTTATTTAAATCATTAATATACCAGCAAGCAAATTGTATACTTATCTTAGGGTCTTTAAGCATATTTACATTAAAATCTTGAATACCTATTTTTTCTGCAATCCAGCTTCCTGTTTCCCCTGTTATTTGCATAAGTCCTCTTGCATCTTTTTTAGACTCTGCATCTGTATTAAAATTACTTTCTGCTTTCATAATAGCTAATACTAACATAGGATTAACATTATATTCCTGACTATACTCTATTACATAATTACTATATTTCACAGGGAAAAGTGACTCTTTTAATATAAATTTCCCGCCTTGAAAAACTATGTAAATAAACGTAACTATAAATACCAATTTTATGGTTTTTTTCATTCTTGCCCCCTATTTTCTGTATAATTTTAAAAATTCAATTAAGTCATCTACCTGTTCCTTAGTTTTTATAATACTATCATTATTATCAATTATTAAATTAGCAAATTCTTTTTTCTTTTCTATACTCATCTGAGAATTTATTCTACTAACAGCTTCACTTTGACTTAATCTATCTCTTTGCTTCATTCTATCTAATTGTGTACCTTGTTTTACAAAAACTAATATCATCATATCAAGAATATCTGCATACCCATTTTCTATTAATGTTGCCCCATCTAAAATAACTAACTTTTCTTTATTTTGCTTATATAACGCAAATTCTTCATCTATAGCTTTTTTTATATATGGCATTATTAATCCCTCATATTTAATTCTATCTTTAGGATATCTAAAAATATGATTACCAAATTCTCTTCGCCTAAAGTCCCCTCTCCAGTCAAAAAAAATCTCACCAAAATTAAGCTTTATTTCTTTAATAATACTAGGATTCTTATCTAATACCTCTCTTGCAATTAAATCTGCATCTATAATTTTAAATCCAGCTTCTTTAAGCATTGATGATATAGTACTCTTACCTGAACAAATCCCTCCAGTAAGCCCTATCTTTATCACTTCATCTCACCCTCTCTACTTAGCTTCATACCATGTTTTACCTATATTTATATCAACATCTAAAGGCACAGAAAGTTCTAAAACTCTTTCCATCTCTTCTTTTACTATATTTTTTACTACTTCAAGCTCATCATCATAAACATTTAAAATAAGTTCATCATGCACCTGAAGTATTAGTTTACTCTTTAAATCTTTTTCATTTAATTTATTCCATACATTAACCATAGCAAGCTTTATAATATCAGCTGCAGTCCCTTGTATTGGCGCATTCATTGCAAGTCTCTCACCTAATGCTTTAATCATTTTATTTGATGCGGCTATCTCTGGAATAAATCTTCTTCTATTTAAAATAGTTTTTACATAACCTTTATTTTTTGCTTCTTCTATAACCTCTTCTAAAAATACTTTAATATTTGGGTATCTATCAAAATAAATATCCATATATTCTTTGGCTTCATTTCTCATAATGTGTAAATCTTTTGCAAGGCTAAAATCACTCATTCCATAAACTATACCAAAATTTACTGCTTTCGCTCTACTTCTCATAATTGATGTTACATCTTCTATTGGTACATTAAATACTTCTGACGCTGTCTTTGTATGAATATCTGAATGATGTTTAAAAGCATCTATCATATTTTTATCATTTGACATATGAGCTAAAACCCTAAGTTCTACTTGAGAATAATCGGCTGATAATATATACTGATTTTCTCCTCTTGCAACAAAAACTTTTCTTATTTCTCTTCCCATTTCATACTTTATAGGAATATTTTGAAGATTCGGTTCTGTTGATGATAATCGTCCTGTTGTTGTTATAGTTTGATTGAAATTTGAGTGGATTGCTCCATCTTCATCTATAACAGCTTTTAAACCTTCAACATATGTTGAGTATATTTTAGCTAATTGTCTATAATAAACTACCTTATCAACAATAGGATGTTTATCACTAAGTTTTTCTAGAACTTCAGCATTAGTTGAGTATCCTGTCTTAGTTTTCTTAACAACAGGTAAATCTAACTTTTCAAATAAAATTTTTCCAAGTTGCTTTGGAGAATTTATGTTAAATTCTTCTTGTGCTAGTTCATAAATTTCTTTTTGAGTAATATCAAGAGCTTCTCTAAACTTCACAGAAAGATCATCTAACATCTCTTTATCTACACTAAACCCTATTTCCTCCATAGCTGCTAAAACCCTAGTTAGCGGGAGTTCTATAGTGTATAAAAGCTCATCCATTGAAGCTTCTGTTATTTTAATTTTTAAACAATCAGTAAGTTTTTGCAGATACTCTATTTCTACAATATCCTTATCATCGTCTTCATAATTTGGATATTCATCTAAATAAATGTTTATTAAATCTATTATAGGATAACTTCCCTTTGAAGAATCTAAAAGATATGCCGCAAGCTCTACATCAAAATCTAATCCTTTAACTTCTATATTATATTTTGAAAGAATTTTCATAGCTATTTTAGCATTATAAAAACTTTTTTTGATATTTTCATCTAAAAATATATTTTTAATTATCATTTTAGACTCTTCGTTATTAAATAAATTTTCACATAGTAAAACATAATTTTTATCATTACTACTTATAAATATTTTCTCAAACTCAATAGTAGAATATATTTGATCATTTTTTGTTAAATATTTTATAGCTATTTTATCTTTTATACTCTTTTCAAAAGCTAAAAGTTCCTTTAAATTAGATATTTCTATAACTTTAGCCTCAAACACTTCTTCTTTTATTTCTTCTACTTTAACGCCTGCAAACCGAGCAAGTTTTTCATCAGAAATTCTTATTTCAAGTTTTGTAAGCATCCTTCTAATACCTTCAATATCATATTTAGCTACCGACTTAATTTCATCTAAATCAAACTCTATAGGAACATCAACATTAATAGTTGCAAGTCTTTTTGAGAATATTGCTTGTTCACTATATTCTGTTAAATTCTCTTTAATTTTCTTTCCACTTATATTTTCTATATTCTCTAAAACATTTTCTATAGAACCATACTCTTGTATTAATTTATATGCTGTTTTTTCTCCAACACCTGGTACTCCAGGAATATTATCAGATTTATCTCCCATGAGCCCTTTTACATCTATAAACTGAGTTGGAGTTACTCCAAAATCTTCTACCATTCTAGCCCTATCAAATAAATCTATCTCTGTAACACCTTTTTTAGTTATGCAAACATTTGTATTATCTGTTGCAAGTTGAAGTGCATCCTTATCTCCTGTAACTATGAAAACTTCCATATTTTCAGTTTCAGCATATTTTGCAAGGCTTCCTATAAGGTCATCTGCTTCAAAGCCATCCATTTCATACATAGTAACATCTAACATTTTAAGCATTTCTTTAAGTATCGGAAATTGCTCTCTTAATTCATCAGGCATTTTTTTTCTTCCCGCTTTATAATCTTCATATTCTAAATGCCTAAATGTAGGAGCTTTTCTATCAAATGTACAAACTATATAATCTGGTGCTATATCATTCTTCATTTTTATAAGCATATTTAAAAATCCAAATACTGCATTTGTATGTATACCTTCTTTATTACTTAATAGTGGCAATCCATAGAACGCTCTATTAAGTAAACTGTTACCGTCTAATATTAGTAATCTTTCCATATCTAACTCCTCCATACTACCTACTTATTATGTTATTAATTATCGCCAATTTAATAATTATTTATAAAAATATTTATTTTCTATTTTAATTGCTTATTTTCACATATTTTTTTTAAATAAATCATTGTTAGGATACCTTAGAATCCTAAAGTTTATTCTATATTGCAATTATAATCTAACTTCAAATTTAAAATACAACAAAAAAGCTCTAAAAAATACTAAGATCCATCTCCTCTGATAAATCTCTTAATATATTTTTTCCACCTATACTATTTCCCTTATCATCAAGTGAAGGTCCATAAACTCCTATTCCCATTCTTCGTGGTACAGACGCAAGAATACCTCCTCCAACTCCACTTTTAGCTGGTATACCTATATGTACTGCAAACTTTCCTGAATCATCATACATTCCGCAAGTAACCATGATAGTTTTTATTATTCTGCATATATCTCTTGAGATAACTTTTTCTCCACTCCAAGGTAAAATCCCATCATTAGCAAGCATAGCTCCAAACTTAGCTAAATCTTCAGTATTAACTTCTAAAGAACATTGCTTGAAATAAAGCTCTAGTACATCATCGACATTTCCTTCTAAAAAACCGCTACTTTTTAAAAAATATCCTAGAGCTCTATTCCTATCTCCTGTTTCAAGCTCAGATTTATATACTTCTTCATTTATTCCAACATTAGGATTTCCTGTAACTTTTCTAGTAAAATCTAAAAGTCTTTCAAATTTTTCCTCTTTAGTATCTCCTCCTATAAGTGAAGTTGTAACTATTGCTCCTGAATTAACCATAGGATTATATGGTTTGTCCTTATCTCTAATCTCTAAATTTACTATGCTATTAAATCTATCTCCTGTTGGTTCTACACCAACTCTTTTAAATACATTATCTCTACCATTATCTAGTATCGCTAACATAAGAGAAATTACTTTTGAAATACTTTGTATCGTAAACTTTTTATCAGCAAGTCCTGACTTATAAATCTCCCCATTTAATGTCACTATACAAATTCCTAAGTCATTTTTATTTGCTTTTGCAAGTTCAGGTATATATGTTGCAACTTTTCCTTCCTGAACTGTATCCATATTTTTTTCTAAGTAACTATCTAATAATTTTTTCAAACTTAATCCCCCTTTTACGCTCATACCACAACAAATTTAATTAAACTAGAGCATAACTTCTACTAGTCTTTTATTTTGGCATACCTTGTAAGCTAGTTAATATTCTTAACCTTTGAATTCTCTTACTTTTAGTAAATCTTAGATAATGAAAATCCTCATAAATCAAGTTAAATTCGTAAATGCCTTAAAAATTCTAAAAGTTTTCAATAATATATATTATAAACGTAAATGCCATTATTATCTACTATTTAGGTTCCTATCTATATTAACTATCATATTTTAAAGTATAACAATAAACTGGGGCTAAATAATGGAACTAGACTCTAATAATATAGAAAAATTAAATAACTATTCAATGAAAACACTAAAGAAAAAATTCGAATTTTTAGGTGAAGGTATAGCTAGAAAAGTATTTTCTATTGATGATAACTATGTTATTAAAGTTGCTAAAAATGACGATGGATATCATCAAAATTTTGTAGAACGTTTTGTTTATGCAAATGCACCACAACAACTCAAAAAATACTTATGTCCTATTTATTACTCTAACGATAGAATAATAATTATGGCTAAAGCTACTCCTTATAACAAAATTATTGGAAAACATATATTTATAGACCCTAGAGATTTTAGAATCGAAGAAAATGTAGTAGATGACTTAAAAGAACTTATAAATATTTTTCATCTTTATACAGACGATATTTTCGCAGCAAGATCTTGGGGGGTAATTGACGGAGAATTTTTTCTAATAGATTTTGGATGTACATCTGATTTTGGAGATTCTTATTATGATGAAATTAAAGCTTTATATTTATTAAGCAAAAAATTAACTCCACAAAACAAATTTAATATAAATTAAAATCAACAAACTTTATTCTCAAAAATTTTATATTTATTTGTTATTCTATTCATATTTTATTATAATAAAATTAAATGAAATTTTAGAGAAAGGCGTGTACAAAATGATTAAAGATTTAAATTTATTATTAGATAAATATTCAAAACTTGCTATTCAAATAGGAGTTAATATACAAAAAGATCAAATACTTGTTATTAAATCTCCTGTTGAGTGTGCAACTTTTACAAGAAAATTAGTAGAAGAAGCTTATAAAGTTGGAGCTAAAGAAGTTGTTGTTCATTGGAGTGATGAACAAACTAACAAACTTAAATTTGATTATGCTTCTCTTGAAACATTTGAAAATGTTCCTGAGTGGGTAGTGGAATCAAATCTTAGTTATGCAAAAAAAGGAGCTGCTTTCCTTAGCATATCAGCATCAAACCCTGAGCTTTTAAAAGATGTTGAACCTACTAAAATAGCTGCTTCAAGAAAAGCTTCAAGTATAGCTTTAAGAGAATTTAGTGAAAGACTTATGTCAAACCAAAACTCATGGTCAATAGTATCTATTCCTACAGAAGGATGGGCTAAAAAAGTATTCCCTAATGTTTCTACAGAAGAAGCTATAGATAAATTATGGGAACAAATTTTCAATGTTGTAAGAATAAACCAAGAAGACCCAGTAGCTGCTTGGACTGCACACAAAAATAACTTAAAAGAAAAAATGAAATTCTTAAATGAAAAAAGAATTAAAACTCTTCACTATACAAATAGTTTAGGAACAGACCTTGTAATAGAACTTCCTAAAAAACACTTATGGCTTGGTGGAGCTGAAAAAAATAAAGATGGTGTTGAATTTATAGCTAATATGCCAACAGAAGAAATTTTCTCATTACCTGTCAAAACAGGCATAAATGGAGTGGTTTATAGTTCTAAACCTCTTAACTATGGTGGAAACCTAATAGATAATTTCTCTCTAACATTCAAAGATGGTAAAGTTGTTGATTTTTCAGCTGAAAAAGGTGCTAAAACTCTACAAGGTCTTTTAGATACAGATGAAGGTGCTAGATATATAGGTGAAGTGGCGTTAGTTCCTTATGATTCACCAATCTCAAATTCAGGTGTTATATTCTTTAATACTTTATATGATGAGAATGCTTCTTGTCACCTAGCTTTTGGTAAAGCTTATTCTGTTTGTATAGAAAATGGAGAGAATATGACAGCAGAAGAACTTGCTGCTGAAGGTGCTAATGATTCATTAACTCATGTTGACTTTATGATAGGAACAAAAGACTTATCAATTGTTGCAACACTTGAAAATGGTGAAACATTTAAATTATTTGAAGATGGTAACTGGGCATTCTAGTTTACTATATAAAAAGGAAGTAGCTTCTATTTAGCTACTTCCTTCTTTAATTATTTAAGACTTTGTTCTAAAGTTCCCTCTAAACTTTGTACTAAATACTCAAAAACTTCAACAATTGAATCTAGTCCACTTATTTTTCTATCTTCTCCATCAAATATATATCCGCCATCTCTAAATCCTATCTCTATATCACAATTAATATCATCTAAAAGTCTAGTATATTGAAATTTTTGTTCTAACATGAACTTCATTTTTTCTTTATCTTTTTTCCATTCCTGTTCTAATCTTTCTAAAGCCTGTCCATACGCTATAATATGTCTGACCCTTTCATCAAGGTCTAGTATTCTCTTACCATACCAAAATAATAAATTTTTATGTTTTTGACTTTTCAATACATAGTATCCTCGTCTAATATCTCTATTATCTCTTGAATAACTATCTACTTTTAATAAAAGTTCACTATTTCTACCCCTAAAAATCTTATTTCCTTCGATATCAATATCTACTTCTATTTTTTCTACGCCTATATATTCTATCATCCTTATAATCTTTTCTTTTATTAAATCAAAAATATAATTGCTTCTTTGTTCTGCATCTATGCCCTTATATAATGAGCTCATAAGATTAGAAAGTCTTTTCTTTTCTTCACTAATAATTGAATAGTTCCCCATCCAATCTAAATGAATAATCTCACTTTTTTTAAGTGTATCTAATACCTCACACAAATCTTCTTTAGTATATAACAATCCATTTTTATTTACAGAAAATTTCAAGAACTCTTCTAAATCTTTTTGTTTAGAACTACTTCTCTCAGAATTTTTAAATAAATATAAAAGCTTAAATACTTTTTCTATAAGTTCTTTTTTATCAGCAAATAAACTAGTTGCAATATCTATATTTTCATGCTCATCATCAGATAAAATATTATCAGCATAGTCAAAATAGATATCTATATTTTCTTTTACGACTTTATGTATTTGGTTTAATATATATTCATTAAACTGATTGTTACTGATATTATCTCTTTCTAGTACAATATTCTCATCTATATAAATTTTATAATTTGAGATATATGTTTCTTTACTTTTTATAATTCTACTATACTCAATATTTTTATCTTCTAAAAAGTTTATAAGTATTTCTCTATCTCTTTTAAAATCTTCTAAAGCGCTCTTAAGCCTTATTGTAGCTATTATTGTATCAGCTTCAACAAAACTTAATTTATTATTTATCAATCTATAAAAGCTATACCATTTTTCAAATGAGCTCTTTAATATCTCCTCCATATTAAAACCTACCTGTTGCCTTAACCTTATAAAATAGCAACGTCCTCCTTCTATAATTATTTTTTAAGGGTTTATAACTTTTCTTTAACAGTTGTTCCCCTCAATATTATATATATTTTTTATATTATATATATTTCGTATATATTATATTTTTCAAACAAAATATAAAAATGTTTATCCTAAATTATAAACTCTCATATATTATAATATACTAGCACATTTCAACTATCAATATTACGAACTTTTGATTAATTAATAAGGTGATAATTATGAATGACTTAGATTCAAACCCCTTGCTATCTATCAAACAATTGTCTTTCATTTGTAAATATAAATTGAACTCTAAACTTTCTGAAAAAACTATAAAAAAATATCTATATAATTTTATTAAAACAAATCAAATCCCTACTACTATCAAAAATAATCACATTTATATATATTTTAATGACTTTTTAGACTTTTTATCTCAAAATTATATAAAGTTAGGATTCAATTATGATCCTACAATCAAATAAGCTATCTCAATGAGATAGCTTATCCTTCTATAATTTAAATTCATTAATTTTTTCAGTTAACTCTTTAGCTACGTTTTCTAATTCTTCTGTTGAACGACTAAGAGTTTCCATAGTAGCACTCACCTCTTCAGTTGCTGCTGTTACTTCCTCTGTTGAAGCTGCTACTTGTTGAGATATAGATGAAATTTCTCCCATCTGTTCTACAACTGATTCTTTATTTACATTTATAAACTCAACAAAACTTTTTATTTCAAATGAACTTGTATTTATTTCTTTCATATCTACAAGTATTTTATCAAATATTTGTTTAGTCTTATTTACCGCTTCTTCTTGCTCTAACATAACATTATTGCTTTCCTGAACCGCTGTTGTTGCTTTCTTAGAATTATTACTTATTTCATCTACAATCCTTTTAATTTCCTCTGTTGAATTTTTAGATTGTTCTGCAAGTTTTCTAATCTCCTCAGCAACTACTGCAAAACCTCGTCCAGCTTCTCCTGCTCTTGCCGCTTCTATACTAGCATTAAGTGCTAAAAGATTAGTTTGTTCTGTTATCTGAGATATGCTATTTGATATAACATCTATTTTCTTAGTACTTTCTGATACATCTAAAACTAAATCATGAAATTCTAATGAATTTGATTTACTTTGATTTGATTTTTCTAAAAGACTCTTAATTATCTTTTGTCCATCTTCTTCAATTATTTTATTAGACTTTTCAGATGAACTACTCATATTTTCACTAATAAACATAATATCATTAAGCTGAGCTGATAAAGCTTCCATTGACATAACACTTTCTTGCACATTATTAGATTGATCTATAGTTCCTCGTGAAATTGACTCAATTGCTCTTGCAACATCTAAAGTTGATCCTGTTGTATCCTCAGCCATTATACTTATATTTTCTGAAGCTTTTAAAAGAATTTCTGAACCTTTATTTATATTACTTATAAGTGAATGCATGGTGTCTATACTTATGTTCAAATCATCAGCTAAATCTTCAAAATCGTCATTCGTTTTAAGTTCTACCTTATCTCTTAAATTTCCCATAGCTATATTATTTATTGACTTTTTTAATATAGCAAAACTAGCATTTAAGCTCTTAGATAGCGAATTTGCTACCAATACTGATAAAACTATACTTATAAAAATAGCTATTACAGTAGTTATTGTAATATCAATTAAAACACTATTATCTATGCTATTTTCATTTAATATACTTTTGCACTGAGAATATATTACTATACCTGTAAGTAACTGCGTACAAAAACATACGCTTAATATAGAAGTACTTATCTTTCTCCCTATACTTTTTCTTTTATTCTTTACACCCATTCTTATCCCCCATTTGTATATATAAACTAAAGTACTTATATTATCGATATTCATTAAAATTTATTTATACTTAAATATTAAAATTGTTCATTTCCTTATTAAATTCCTCTGATATAGCATTAATTTTCTCAGTATACCTACTTAGTTCTTCCATAATACTATTTACTTCTTCTGATGATGCTGTTACTTCCTGTGAACTTGATGCAAACTCTTCTGCAATTTCTCCAACTAATTCAAATTCTTTTATAACTGTTACCTTACTTAAATTAATAATATCTACAAAACGCTTAATTTCTTGTGAATTTTTACTAACCCCTTCTACATCTTTTAATATTCCATTGAAAATCTCGCTAGTATTTGACACAACTTTTTCTTGTTCATTTATAAGTTTAGTGTTTTCATTCATAGCTTTATTTAAATTATTAAATCTTAATATAACTTCATCAATAATACTCTTAATCTCTTCTGTTGACTTCTTTGATTGTTCTGCAAGTTTTCTTATTTCATCTGCAACTACAGCAAAGCCCCTACCATACTCACCAGCTCTTGCAGCTTCTATACTAGCATTAAGTGCTAAAAGATTAGTTTGTTCTGTTATTTGTGAAATACTATTTGATATATTATTAATTTGTGCTGCACTACTAGAAACATCTTTCACTATATTAGAAAACTCATTATAACTTTGTTGTGTTGAATTAAAACTATCATTTAAATTAATAATAACTTTTTTACCATCTACTTCTATTCTCTTATTAGTAATGTTTGATAAATCACTCATCATATTACTCTTCTTAGAAATATCATCTAATGAATTAGATAAACCATCTATAAGCTCACCACACACTCTTATAGTTTCAACTTGTGAAATACTACCTTTAGCTATAGTTTCTATTGCAGTTGAAATTTCTTGTGATGCCATTTTTGTCTCTTCCGTTTTAACATTCATCTCTTTACTAGTACAACCTAAAATATTCCTACTATTGTCTATATTTTTAATAAGACCTCTCATATTTTCTGCAGCCTCATTTAAAACATTTGCTAATACTTCAAATTCATCATTGCTATTAATATTTACTCTATCCTTTAAATTCCCTTTAGATATATTATCTATCCCTCTAGTTATAACTTTTAAACCATTATTAATTCTCTTATTTGCCATAATAGAAATTAACATAATCGCAATAACTAAAATTATCATAGAAATAGCTGTATCAAATCTCAATGTCTTTAAATCAGCACCTAAATCTGATTTAGGGATAAAACCTATAATTACCCCCTCCATAGGAAGTGTTTTGTCAAAAAGCAAAATGTCCTTGTTCATACCATTTCCTAGCAATTGTGTTTTAATCTCTTCATTAGAATCAATTATTAAGTTCAAATACTTTTGTGCCTCTCCTAAATTATTGTCTTTATTGCTAGATACTACAAAATTATTATCCTTATCTAATATTGCTATAAAACCTGAATTATCTAAAATAACACTCTCTATAGTTGATTTTAAGGCAGCAATGTTAACTTCAACAGCTATTACTCCAACTACAGACCCTTTTTTATTTAAAACTTTTTTTGATATTAAAATAACTTCATCATTTGCAGCTTTATACTTTCCTAAATTTTCGTAATACTCACTCTCTAAAGCATTACTATACCAAACTTCTTTTTTAAATATTCCATCTTCAGCTATTTTCCCTTTTTCGGTATATAAACTACCATCTAGAGCTCCAAACATAACATTATTTACATATGACGTATTATTTTTATATGATAAAAGTAATTCTTTAAGTTCATCTTCATTTTCTATATCATATAAATGCTCATTTGCAGATAAAATATTTATTTGTTCTTTTATATTATTAAAAAAACTATCTACACTTCTTTTAACCTCTTTTATTAGAGTTAGACTACTTTTTTGTATACTATCTACATACATATTTTTACTCTTATAATAATTTGTGATAACTAATACTTGTATTATAATTCCAATGACTAAAAGCATGACTGTCATTCTTGATGATACTGTTCTTATCTTTTTTTGATTAATATTTCTCGTCACTAATAACTCCTCCTAAAACTAAGCTCAATTCATATTATCGAAAAAAAAATAGTCAAATTTAGAATATTATCTAAATTTGACTATTTTTATAAATTTAACTCATCTGCTTATTGCTAAGTTCGATAAAGAAGTCATTAGTTTCCTTAATTACAACCTTCCTAAGCCCGACAATTCCAACTAAATTAGGAAAAGCCATCAGCCCATTAACGATATCTGCAATTATAAATATAGTTCCTAGTGGGATAAAAGCCCCGACTCCTACAAGCACTATATAAATTACTCTGTAATATCCTATTGATTTGACTCCCATCAGATATTGTGCACATCTTTCACCATAATAATTCCAGCCGAGAATAGTTGTAAATGCAAAAAACATAAGACCTATATTTACTATATAAGTTCCAACTATTTCGATTGGAAGCCCCGCATTGAAAGCTGCCGTTGTCATTGCTGCTCCTTCTAAATCTGGATTTGCATACATTCCTGTAACAACAATAACTATACCTGTCATTGTACAAATAATAATAGTATCAAAAAATGTTCCAGTCATTGATATTAGCCCCTGTCTGACTGAAGATTTTGTCTTAGCAGCAGCTGCTGCTATAGGTGCACTTCCAAGACCTGCTTCATTTGAAAAAACGCCTCGTCCAACACCTGCTTGAATAGCCATTGTTACTGTAACTCCAACTGCACCACCAAAGGCTGCCTTTGGATTAAAAGCACTTTCAAATATCAAAGATATTGCCCCTGGTATTGCCTTTATATTGAGAGCTAATACAACTAAAACAGCTAGTATATAAAGCCCTGCCATAATTGGCACTACCTTCTCTGATACTTTAGAAATTCTTTTTATCCCTCCGAGTGTTACTAATGCTACTAGCCCTGTAACAATAATTGCAGTAACCCATAAAGGAATATTAAAACTTATTTTCGCTGCATCTGCTATAGATTTAACCTGCCCAAAAGTTCCTATACCAAAAAATGCAACTCCTATTCCTAAAAAAGCAAATATTTTAGCAAGCCATTTTAATCCTAAGCCTTTTTCTATATAATACATAGGACCACCTGCCATGTTTCCATCTTTATCAACTTCCCTATATTTAATAGCTAGAACGCCTTCTGCATATTTAGTAGCCATTCCAAAAAAAGCTGCCATCCACATCCACAAAAGTGCACCAGGTCCCCCCATTTTCATAGCAGTCGCTACTCCAACTATATTCCCTGTTCCTATAGTAGCTGATAAAGCTGTGCATAATGCTCCAAAACTTGAAACATCTCCTTTTGCTTCCTCATCATCTAATTCATTGTCTTTTGAGAAAATATATCTTATAGCTAGAGGTAATTTAAAAATTTGAAGAAGTTTCAACCTCACTGTAAGATAAATTCCTGTACCAACTAAAAGTATTAAAAGTGGTGGTCCCCAAATAAAAGAACTCACCTTTCCTAGAACGTCATCTATAGACATTCCTAGTAACATAACATTAAACACAAAAAAACCCCCTTAAATTTCTTTAGGAGGGAACTACGAAATAAACTAAATTTACCCCTAAATTTAGCCTTTTCTTATTCCCCTGTCCTTTTACCTGAGAGTTTCAACAAATTTTAATTAAAACTTGCCTTGCTCCTTCGGTGCTCATTTCTGAGTCTCTCCAGAGGCTCGTCCAGTATTGGTCCACTTTACCTGAAAGATTTCCCTCTTCGGTGTACTACAAAAGTAGCATCTCTCCCTATACCTTCATCCGAACTCTATTCTTTTCTTACACCTAGAATTTTATACTCACTTTTTCAAAAAATCAATACTTTTCTTTAATGAAATTAATATTTTTTTAAAATTAACTATTTTATATGGTCTAAAATTAACTTTTTATCTAAATGAAAACATTTGTAATTATTAAATTAATAATATAATACTATCAGAATAAAATACAAATCTTTTTATACTTATTATTTGAAAATTAAAAGGAGTCTATCATATTTTTAAAACTTACGCTTTTATGATATACTCCCATAAATTTATATTATATTTGACTTTTAACTTTTTAAAAATACAATATCTTTTTTAAATTATAGTCTATTACGGACTTCCCCTCTATAAAAAGCTCTTATATTCTCCATCATATCTTCAAATAATCTTGTTCTTGCTTCTAAGCTAGCCCAAGCTACATGAGGTGTTAAAAGTAATTTTTCTTTATTTTTAACAGTTAATAATACATTATCTTTTTTCATAGGCTCAGCTTCAAATACATCTAATGCTGCACCACCTATAAGATTCTCATCTATAGCCTTAGCTAAATCAGCTTCAACTACTATAGGGCCTCTTCCAACATTTATTACAATAGCAGTGTTTTTCATCTTTTTAAACGCATCATAATTTAATAATCCTTTAGTATTTTCATTAAGTGGTGCGTGTATTGATATTATATCAGCTCTCTTTAGCAATTCATCAAACTCAACTTTTTCATATTCTGAACTACTATTTCTTCCTGATGTTGAATAATAGATAACATTAGCGCCAAAGGCTTGTGCAAGTTTTGCAACACTTTTACCTATTTGTCCAAGTCCTATAATACCAAAAGTTTTACCTTCTATGTCCATGATACTTTCCTCTAAATGTGTAAATGTATCTGACTTAGTGTATTTACCTGACTTTACATAGTTATCATAATAACTTAATTTATTTGTAAAATTAAATAACATTGCAAATGTATGTTGTGCTACTGTATTTGTTGAATATCCAGCAACATTAGTTACAGCAATACCTCTTGATTTAGCATAATCAACATCTATATTATTATAACCTGTAGCCATTTCACAAATTAGCTCTAAATTTTTTGCATCCTTTAAACTACCTTCATCTAAAACAACTTTATTTGTTATTACAACATGAGCATCATTTATTCTCTGTGCTGCTTCTTCGTATGAAGTTAGTTCATAAGAAACAAAATTTCCCATTTCACCTAATCTATTAAAATCAAAATTCCCCATAGTTTTTCCATCTAAAAGTACTATATTTTTCATATACTCACCTCATTAAAATAGTCTAAACATATTCTATTCCAAAAAATACCTAAATGCAATAAAAAGTGCTTATTTGATAAATGTTTATCTTTTTTTCTTAGACTTTAAAAATGATATTATATAATATAAAATCATCCCTATAACTACACCAATTGCTAGATTTGATGTTATTAAAACTAAAATTACTGTAACTGTCATAACTAACGTATCAGTTAATGGAGCCTTATTAACCAATCTTATAGAATCAATATTCATGGTAGTTATTGCAATCATAATCATGACAGATACAACTGCTGCTATTGGTATTAACTTTACAAGTCCTATTAATACAACTACATAAATAACTAAAAAACATCCCGCTGCAAGTGTTGATAGTCTAGTCCTTCCTCCGGATTTAGTATTTATAAAGGATTGACCAACAAGTGCACACCCAGCCATTCCTCCAATAAACCCAGTAACTATATTTCCAAGTCCTTGCCCTACACATTCTCTACTCTTATTACTCTGTGTCTTTGTCATTTCATCTAAAGCTTTCGCTGTAAGTAAGCTTTCAACACACCCTACTATAGCAAGTGATATTGCAAACATAAGAATTATCTCTATATTATGTAAAGTAAATTGGATTTCTGGTAAATGTAATTTAGGTATAGTAAACTCTATTCCTTGTAAATTACCAAGCTTTATCACATTCATTTTAAATATTAAAGAAATTGCAGTAACAACTATTATAGCAATTATAGCCGGTGGTACTTTTTTAGTTATTATAGGGAAAGTATATATAACAACTAGACCTATTCCAACCAAAATATACATTAATATACCTTGACCTTTAAAATAATGAAATTGATCAACAAATATTAAGATTCCTAGCGCATTAACAAATCCATTCATTACAGCATCCGGTATGTACTTTATTATTTTTCCAGCTTTGAATATCCCAAACAATATTTGTATTATTCCTGTTGCAACAGTAACTGGCATTATGTATTGAGTTCCATAATTTCTTACTAATACTGCTAAAACTAGAGCCATCGATCCAGCAGATGCTGATATCATCCCTTTTCTAGAGCCTGTTAAAGAAACAACTATGGACATTGCTAATACTGCTAAAAATGATGTTACAGGATTAACCCCTGCAATAAATGCAAAACCTATAGTTTCAGGAATTAAAACTAGTCCTATAACTGCTGTTGATAAAAGATCTCTTCCTATATTGGAAAACCATTCCTCTTTAATCAATGTTAGCATAATAAATCACCTCTTTATCTCTTACTATGTACATTTAAGTACAGTAAATTCTATAATACATAATATTTCATGTCAATTAACCCTATTCCTATTTTATCTTTTACTAATGTTTTATTCGTAATAACTCACCCCTCACCTTTATTTTTACCTTCCATTTTTATAATTCTATAATATTTCATGTCAATTAACTCTATTCCTACTTTTATTAATTAGAAATATCTATATAAACTAATTTTATTATCATATTTTTAGCACTTTATATAAATTTGATATTATTTAAATAATACACGTAATTTTGATAATTTGCATAAGCATTGTATAATCTTATTATAAATAAGCAAGAAAGGATGTGAATTTTTTTTGGTTTTAGTATTAACATTCTTAGTATTTCTAATTATCTTTATGATTGTTATAACTATTTTTGCGATATTATTTAGACTTACTGGAATCCCTATGCATAAAGCAAAATTTCAAGTAATTTCTTTATTAACAGCCACAGGGTTTACTACTAGAGAAAGTGAAATAATTGCTCAACACCCTGTTAGACGTAGAATAGCAAGTGCTCTTATGATTTTTAGTTATCTTAGTACCGCTCTATTTATATCATTTATGATGAGAATTATTTCAAAAAGTCTAAATGATACTAAGTCATTAGGAATTACTGCACTTATTGTAATAGGCTTTGCTATTTTCATGTTTATTATTTTTAGAAGTAGCGTTCCTGAAAGAATAGAAAACTACATAGAAGACTTTCTTTTAAAGTCTAAACATTGGAATAATTTACATGAAGATAAGCTTATAAATCTTCACAAAAAGAAAGGTTATGGGATTTATGAAATTTATATAAGTAAAAGTAACTACCTTATTGGGAAAAGTATTATGAGCAGCAATTTAAAAGAATTAGAAATTCAAGTTTTAAGTATAGATAAAGGAGACACCCTTATTAATTTTCCATCTCCTACATATACATTCGAAGCTACTGATAAAATAACAGTTTACGGTAATATAAAAAATATACATAATCAGTTTAACTATCTTAGTCTATCTGATAAATTAAAAAAGATCTAATACTTAATATGCAAAAAGCTAAACTTTTCAGTTTAGCTTTTTGTATATTATGCTTTTTTACAAAGAGTTTCTTTTACTTCGCTAGATTTATCAAATTCGAATTTATCTATATATTCAACTCTTTCAACTTTACAATTTTCACCTATTCTAATAACATCCCCAACTATTACTTTACAGTCTACATTTTCTATATAAATATTCTTAGCTCTTATCTCATTACACTTAAACTTAGTTTTTAATTGTAGCTTTCCTAAAAGACCCTTTTTTTCTTCTTGCTTAGTTTCTATTTTAACATTATCAGCAATAATATCATTTGCATTACTTTTTTCTAAAAACTCAATTTCAACATCATTAACTCTTATATCCGATGACATATCAACTTGCCCCATCACTTGAAATTTATTACCTGTTATTATGCCTTTTGAAATAAACTTTCCTATTATCTTCGCATTATCAAATTTACAATTTCCCTTTATTGTCAGCTCTCCTAAAGCTGTGATTTCTTCACAAACTAAAGCTTTATTAAAAGTACTAGCTCCTTTTGAATTTAAAGAATTTTCTAAAGTAACATCCTTATCAGCTGAAAAACTACCTGAAACTAAAAGAGTATCAGCTTCTATCTCTCCACCTATATTACCTATGCCACTAACTTCTACAACACTTGCTGTTACAGCTCCTTTTATTTTAGCATTTCCAAGTAAAGTGACATCATCATACTTACCACCTTTTGCAACTTCAAATGCCTTAACTTCTAAATTTGAATTTTCTTCCATAAAAACAACTCCTTATCATTTGTATAACTACAACCATCTCTTTTAATTTTAAACTAAAAAAAGCATCAAAGAAAAATTCCTCTCTTTGATACTTTTTATTATACTACCAAGCTAATATTTCTACACCATCTTCAGTTACAAGAACTGTATGTTCAACTTGTGCTGATAACTTTCCATCTATAGTTCTAGCTATCCAGCCATTATCTTCATCAACTACAACATCATATTCTCCAATATTAATCATTGGTTCAATTGTAAAGACCATTCCTGGAACTAGTACCATTCCTTCACCTTTTCTACCAACATGTGCTATAAAAGGCTCTTCATGAAATTCATTCCCAACTCCATGACCACCAAAATCTCTAACTACAGAATATCCTAAAGGCTCTGCATATGTTTGTATAGCCTCTCCTATATCCCCAACATGTCCCCAAGGTTTCACAGCTTCTATTCCTCGTTTTAAAGCTTCTTTAGTAGCATCAACTAAATCTTGAGCTTCTTTAGAAACTTCTCCTATAGTATACATTCTTGAAGCATCTGAATAATAACCATTTTTGATAGTAGATACATCTATATTAACAATATCTCCGTCTTTTAAAATAATATCCTCTGATGGAATTCCATGACATACCTCTTCATTTATTGAAGTACAAACACTCTTTGGGAATCCCATATAATTAAGAGGCGCTGGAATAGCATCATTAGCAACTGTATAATCATATACTAATTTATCTATCTGTGCAGTGCTCATGCCTGCTTTAATTTCTTTTTCTATAAGGTCAAGAACTCCGTTGTTAACTTGTGCTGATATTTTAATTCCTTCTATATCTTGCTTAGTTTTTAATAATGCTCTTTCTGGCATTTCCTCATTAGCTCTTCTTAATCCTTCAAATTTTTCGTCAAATTCAAAGTGACATTTTTTATACTTTTTGCCGCTTCCACACCAACAAGCATCATTTCTACTTAATTTCATCTATAATCACTCTTTCTTATTTTTAATTTAGTTATATATAATTATACTCCTATATACTTCTTTTGTGAATAACAACTAAAGTTATAGATAATAATTCTCATTTATCCCATGTACTTATTTATAAAACTAAAGATTCTTAATCATCCTTATATGCTCTATATCTGCAACTATAAACCTTTCTCCAACTGTATAAAAACCAAACTTTTCATAAAACCCAGCCGCTCTTACTTGTGATGGTATTTTTATCATATCTGCCTTAAGTTCATTTTTTATAAAATCTAAAGCTGCATTCATAAGTGGAACTCCATAATTTTTCCCTCTATACTTTTTAGTTGTGATTACCCTACTAAGTGCAATTTCATCTTCCATTAAACCTTTAGGTACAATTCTACAATAAGCTGCTATTTCATCATTCTCTTTAATATATATATGATGACATAACTCATCCTTATCATCTAAATCTTCAACTCTAACCCCTTGTTCTAAAGCAAAAACGCTCATTCTAGCTCTTGCTATATCAAACATCTCTTTTCCTGTTAATTCTTCAAACTTTTTAATAACTACCTTCATCTTTTCATCTCCTTTTTATTTAATCATCTATTCATTTTATATTTCATATTTAAATAGAATTTTACTCTATCTAAATAGAATCTATATTTATATTACTATATAACAAAAAAACCTAGTAGTAAACTACTAGGTTTCTATGGTACGACTAAGTCTATAAGCCGGGTTCTGTGTTAGACAATCATCTATCTACGATTATTGTTGCCAATAACCTCTAGCGACACACCCGAGGACAGAGCGGGTCACTCCATATGTCCTCCAATCGGTCTTGCTTCAGGTGGGGTTTACATAGCTATAATGTCACCACTATACTGGTGCGCTCTTACCGCACCGTTCCATCCTTACCTAGCTAGGCTAGGCGGTTTATTTCTGTTGCACTTTCCTTAGGGTCACCCCCACTGGCCATTAACCAGCACCACGCCCTGTGAAGCCCGGACTTTCCTCCCCTTATTACTAAGCGGCGATTGTCTGGCTTACTCGCAGAATTTATCATAACATAAACTTAGTCTCTTTGCAATGTAATTTTTTTACACTACTTACAATAATACAATCCTGCAATTGTTAAACAAACTATCATAGCCACAGGAAAACTAATAACAGCAGATAAAATTACAAAACCTAAAATGCCTATACAAGCTTTTTTAACTACTTCTTCATGTTTTTTATCACATAAATTTTTATGGTGTTTATGTTTTATTTTCTTATTAAATATCTTCTTTACATCAAAACACAATTTCTGAAAATCAGATTTTATCTCATCAAATTCACTAGATTTATTTCTAGAATTAGTATATTTTTTTTGCTGCTTTTGTTGCCTTTTATAACTTTTTTCATACTCATAAAAATTATATTTAGTCTTCGACATCATATTCACTCCTGCTAAATTATTTAATATATAGTATGTATTTAAACAGTCTCTAGTGTTTTTCTAATAAAAATTTAAATAGATATATTTTTTATTAACTAGAAAAACGCAGTATAATAATTGCTTATTATACTACGTTTTATCTAAACTAAGAGAAAACTAAACTTCCTCCTAAATTGAATTTAAATTAACATATTCATAAACTAAAGCTATTTTTAAAATTCTAATTATTCTCCAACACCAAAATCTGTGTTTTCAAATAGAACCTCTATTCTTTCATTTCCTCTAAGGTATGAATACTCTTTTTCAAACCATTTTATAAGTTCTTCATCTCTTTTGAACTTAGTAGAATTTTCTGTCCATATATTAACAGTAGCTCTTTTAAAATGATTTTCAACAATTTCTATATCCCGTCTTATCATCTCTTTAGTTTGGCCTTCTATACCAACTAATAAGCATATTGAATCATAGTATTGCTTAACCTCATCTATGCTACTAAACTTTATATTCTTATTTAAAACTTCATTTCTAAAATCATCATCAAATGTTTCAAGTCCTGTTTTAAAAATAACTTCTACACCTTCAAAGAAATCTTTCATTTCATTAAGTCTTTTTCTATAACACCAATGTGCTTCAAAATACAACTTTTTAATATTTTTTTCTTTTACTATTGTTCTAATTTCTTCTAGATCTTCCATAGGTATTTCAAAAACACTACCTGAATTGATTACTTCTAAAACGCCTTTTTCACCTGTTATTTTTGATAACACAGGCTTATTTACACCTCTTATTAGTATTTTATCTGTTGAATTATCAGAAATATAATCACAGAAACTACACTTTCCCCATACACAAGGAAAACTCTTTAGTAAAACAATTTCTCTTTCGTTTTTACCATTTATGATATTATATCTTTCCAAGTTACTCGTCACAACCTTTATTGTAATTTTTTCTTCATTGAAGTAGTCATTCTCTTCATCACGATTAGTGATACACCTGTACAGAATATTTGATTTCCATAGTCTGTAATAAATTGCATTACAACTGCTGCAGGAACTTCTGGTATTCTTAATATGTCATGTAAGAATAGATATATATAAGTTGATCCTGATGGTGTAATACCATTATAAACTAATACTGTAATAATAGCACTTGATGTACTTACGAAAATAATAACTATTAGCATAGACCAGAACATTTTTTTCATAGTTATCCAGCCTCTTTTATAAAGCCAAGCTATTGCTATCGCATTAAATATTTGTACCGGAGCATAGTAAAATGATGATGGGTCAAATATAACCCCTGATAGTAAAGATCCACCTACTCCAACTATGATACCTTCAACAGGTCCCATAAGCATTGCAATAAGATTTGTTCCGATTGCATCTAAGTAAATAGGTATTCTAAATATCATTGCTATATATGGTGCAACGACATTTATTGCAATTCCAATAGCCATAAATGCTATTTTGAAACTGTTTGTTTTCTTCATGGTATAAAACTCCCTTTTTTATTATATTAACCAGTGAAGAACTGCTTATACTAGAGTGTCTAGCGTTTTCTAGCATAGGTATTTTTAATATTCTGTTTTTTATTAATAACTGCAATAAGTTAGTTTAATAAAGTGTCTTTTATTATATTTTAACCTAAAAAATGCCGCAACAAGGAAAAGCCATGTTACAGCTACAGTTCCTAGTTTTTTATAGAAGGATGGTCACGAACTTCTACTAGACTCTCGCCTAGATTCATATTTTATTATGAGTAAAATACTTATACTATTATAACATCACTTTTAAGATATTCAACAAAAAATATACTAATTTTTTTATTTTTTTATTTTTAAATTATAAAAGCTATGACAAAATGTTATACTACATTTCATCATAGCTTTTAATATACTATTAGTTCATCTTAAATTTAAATGGATCATGTGCTTTTTCTGATATTATAAATTCAAGCTCTTCTCCCATTTCTTTAAGCTCTTTTTGAAGCTTTTTATTAACTTCAATAAGAACTGGCCATTCTGATTTAAAATGTCCTATATCTAATATAGACATCCCCATTTCTGTATAATCTGAAACAAAGTGATAAGTAGTATCTCCTGTTATTATAAGGTCTGCTCCTCTTTGTATGGCATCTTCAAAATAACTTTGTCCACTGCCATTAACTATAGCTATTTTTTCTATTTTCTTATTAAGTTCTCCAGAATATCTTAATCCATCAAGACCAAAGGCCTTAATACATCTATCTATTATTTCTTCGAGTGTTAAAATTTCTTCAAGTGTTACTACTCTTCCTATACCTGCATTATTATCAGCATGATGTCTGTCTATTATTTCTTCTGATTTAAAACCTAGCATATCAACAATTGTATCATTGATACCCTCCCTAACTGAATCCCAATTAGTATGAGCTGAATATAAATTCAAATCATTTTTTATAAGTTTTATTATCTTTTTACCTTGTAATGTATCTGTAGTTATACTACTAGGTTTTTTAAATATTAAAGGATGATGAGTTAATATAAGTTCTGTACCATTCGCTATAGCTTCATCAATAACTGCATCAGTACAATCTAAAGCTAATAAAACTTTATTAATTTCAACTTCTCTATTCCCCACCATAAGACCTACATTATCAAAATCTTCTTTTAAATGTGGTGGTGCTATTCTTTCCATAATTTCTATAAATCTATTTAACTTCATATTTAATCCTCCTTGTCTGATAGACACAGAATCAAAATTTTCCTAAAAATATAATTTTAGTTAAAACTGCTTTAGCATACCATCTAAAATTTTTATTTTTTCTTTTATTTCTTCTTTTTTAGCATTTGCCGCGTCAGTTTCCTCTTTTATAAATCCTAAAATTTTATTATTATGCTCTATTTTAGATTCTATGTACTCTTTTAAAATAGGATGTTTCTTATCTAAAAGAATAGGACTTATTTCATAATAAATTTCATCTTCAAATCTTAATCGTTCAGCTTTCTTATTATATTTAACTTTGAATAACTCATAAAATTTCCCATCTTCTTTTACAAGATCTTCATCTAAAACATCATACTCAAAATTATATAAAAACTCTCTTAAAACTTCTGGATTTTGAGCTGGTTGTAATATCATAAACTTATAATTTTTGACTTTTTCAATATCATCTAAAATAATGTCTCTAGTAAGATTCCCTCCCATTCCGGCAATTACTATACCCTCAACTTCATTAAGTCTTAATGGTTTAAGTCCTCCTCCAAGATAACATTTTATCTTTTCACTAAGTCCTTCAAATCCAACATTCATTTTAGCTTTATTTATAGGTCCTTTATTGATATCAGACGCAATAGCTCTTTCACAAACTCCATTTTGAACTAAATAAATAGGTATATATCCATGATCTGTTCCTATATCTGCAACACTTTCACATTTATCAACTTGATTAGCTATTGCTTTTAATCTTATGCTTAACTCCATTTTACAACAAACCGTCATCAAAATTCTAGCATCATAGTAATTACTAGTCTTCTAATAACGTCCTCCTTTTTTATTTATAATATATTTTTTTGAGTATTTTTTTATAATCTTCTCAACTTTTTTCACCGCACTTAACAAATATCCTAAACTAAATTAAATTTCAAAAGGAAATATTATAATTCTATTTCCCTATAAATAATTTATTAAAATTTGTAGTTGTATAAATGCCATTAATAAACTAATAATAAAAGGTATATACATATACCTTATAGCTATTTTCACATCATATTTAGCTATAAAATATGATGTATAATATATACATATAAAAATAATTATAAGACCTATCCCTAAAATCATTTGCCTTATCGCAAATTCCTTACCACTACCAAACATCACTACCTTAAAAGTTGCATCAAATATCAAAGGCATTTTTCCTGGTAAGCGACTTAGTAAATAAAGTAAAAAAGGTACAATAATAATAGAGCTTATAACTATAAATGTTATCATAACTAAACTTACAAATCTTTTGTTTTTAAAAAGATCTCTTTGAATATTCACTTTTGTTTCAAATTCTTTAATCGGAATATTCTTGCTAAATAAAATTTCTAATACACCGTCTATGTCACTTGGCGAAATAGCATATGAATCTCCCTCTGTATGTAAATATATTATTTTTTTAGGATTTGTAACAAAAGCTCGTGTAGACCCTACACCTTTTACTACCATCTTCCCAAATGCATATTTGTTTTTTCCAATCCCATACATTTTGAATCCATCAATATATTCTTCTTTTAAAAGAAATCCATTAATATCAGTAAAATTTAAGCGTATCTTTTTTATCCCCCAAAATAAATTAATTATAAATTCATCATCAGTAATTTGATAAGTTATAGTATAATTAAGCACTATATAATAGATACACCATATAGTGAAAAAAAATATAACAAGTCCTATAAATCTTGTTTCTATATAACCTTCAATAATATTAAACAAAATAAACATAATTGCATCACATAGTAATAAATATGCAATTAGCTCTCTTCCTGCGTAACCTTTTTTAACCGAAAAACTTTTCATAATAAATATTTATCCCCCAAAATATTATATCATATCACCCTTATATTTCCTTAGAGAAATAGTCATACCTTTTAAAGGTATGACTATTGTTTTGTTTAATCTAATATATTAATCTAAGTAATCTTTAAGTTTTTTACTTCTACTTGGATGTCTAAGTTTTCTTAAAGCTTTAGCTTCTATTTGTCTTATTCTTTCTCTTGTTACATTAAACTCTTTACCAACTTCCTCAAGAGTTCTAGCTCTACCATCATCAAGACCAAATCTTAATCTTAAGACTTTTTCTTCCCTTGGTGTAAGAGTATCTAAAACATTTATAAGTTGCTCTTTTAATAGAGTAAATGCAGCTGCTTCAGCTGGTGCTAAAGCATCATCGTCTGGAATAAAATCACCTAAATGTGAATCTTCTTCTTCTCCTATAGGAGTTTCTAATGATACAGGTTCTTGAGCTATTTTTAATATTTCTCTAACCTTATCAACTGGCATATCCATTTGTTTTGATAACTCTTCTGGTAATGGGTCTCTTCCAAGTTCTTGTAATAACTGTCTTTGTACTCTTATAAGTTTATTTATAGTCTCAACCATATGAACAGGTATTCTTATAGTTCTAGCTTGGTCTGCTATAGCTCTTGTAATCGCCTGTCTAATCCACCATGTAGCATATGTTGAGAATTTATAACCTTTTCTATAGTCAAACTTTTCAACAGCTTTTATAAGTCCAAGGTTTCCTTCTTGTATAAGGTCTAAGAATAACATACCTCTTCCAACATATCTCTTAGCTATACTTACAACAAGTCTAAGGTTAGCTTCTGCAAGTTTCTTTCTAGCATACACACTACCTTCTTCTATTTTTTGTGCAAGGTCTATTTCTTCTTCTGATGAAAGTAGTGGAACTTTACCTATTTCTTTAAGGTACATTCTAACAGGGTCATCTATTGCTATTCCTTCTGGAATTGCAATATCTAATTCCTCTTCTTCTTCCTCTTTATTGTCTCCACCTTCGTTGATTACCTCAACTCCCATAGACTCAAGAACTTCATATATTTGTTCTATTTGTTCTGGTGTTAATTCCACCTCGTCAAGTTCTTCCATTATCTCTTTATAAGTTAATGAACCACTCTTTTTACCTTTATCTATTAATTTCTTAACAATTAGCATCCTAGCATTCTTATCTTTAATTTCTGTTTTAGTATTTCCACCCTTAGCGTTATCTTTCATGGGTTTGCCTCCTTCCGATTTAAGAACTATCTACTTCTTTAAACTTCTAAGTTTATTTTGTATTTCCTTAGATTGTTTTAAATATGATAAGGATGCTTCAATATCTCCTAACTTTTCGCTATCCTTTACTTTTTTCATAACAAACTCTAGTTCTTTTTTAAGCTTATAATTTTTTATATTATAAATATAATCTCTAATTAAACCTTCTAATTCAGCACTCGTATGTGTTTCATTAACTTCTTTAACCTTTAAAATTTCTTTTATAAGATCTGCCTCTACACATCTTAGCTCTAAATTCTTA
>JBOFRC010000079.1:0-13599 GCA_051650825.1 Sarcina sp.
TTCAAAATTATAAATTGAAAGCTTAAATAAAGCAAAATAGACTAAGGAGAAAATATTTATGGGACTTGGACGATTATATAAGGCGCAAAAAAACAAAAAAAATATAGTTAAAGGTGCAAAAGAACTTATTGCTATAGAAAAATTATCAGATACAACTTTAGAAATGATTGACACAAAAATTAAAACTTGCGAAAATTCTGATTTAGTGCAACTGCTTTTTGAAATTAAATCTATGATAGCAATAGATACTAATGCTCAAGATTCTTTAGCTGTAAGTAATTATATTTTTGGTAGACTCTATAGAACTCATATTACATCTGAATATGGAATAGCTAAAAAGAAATATCAACTTGAATATTTAGATGCAAATGAATTATTACAAACAGATGAACTTAAAAATATATTAGATAATACAAAAGAAATAATCTCTAAAAATATTAAACTAGCTAGACAATTACTTGAAATGACACAAACTTATGCAATTGCAAATAAAGATTTATTACCTAGAAATTCAAAAGAATTTAATCTTTATATAGACGAATATGATAACTATATTAAAGATAAAATTAAAGATATTAATACACAAATCAATGAACTTGAAACTTCAGATGATAAAACTAGTTTAGATTTAACAACTCTAAAAAACACAATATTAAGCATTCCTATGACACTTGTTTATACTGAGGATGTAAATTCTTATGTAAATAACTTATTTGATTTTGATTTAGCTATCAATGCTATGCTTATAAGAGTTAGAGATTTAAAAATAGAAAATGAGTCTGATTCTGTACTTGCTAACAAAATTGAAAGCATTATAACTGATTATAATAAAATCATAATTATGGTTACTCTAAATATATTTAAAGTTATTAAGCCTTTCAATAATAAATATGCTAGTCATATTGAAAATTTTGATCTTGAAAAGATAAAAAAAGAAAACTTTGATGATTTAATTAAATTACATTCTTTAATTTCTAATGCAATAAAAAACTTATAATATGGCTATACTAAAACTGGGTACAGCATTATTTAATATATAATTTTTAAAATCAACTATTTAAGCTTAAATCTTATTTAGTTGATTTTATTATTTTGCATAAAAATAGGTGGAGTATAAACTCCACCACAAATAAACTTTTTTTATAAATTCTCATTTCTTCTCTATTTTAATACTTTTATTTAATATAAAACATCTTATTTAATTTCATAAAAAGGAAAATTAGGTTACACTATTTAGTATTTTAACGCCATATAGTATGCAAATTTTCGCAAATAGTTATCCTAAATAAGTGTTTATTAGATATTCACATCTTGCTTTATAATCACTAGTTGCTAAACTATTGACCATTAATGGAGTAATTGAGCCTCCTTGTGTTATTTTTTCTTGTGCTTTTAATTTATTAGACTCATAATTTTGCCAAGTATCACTATCTATATTATATACATTTAAAGAACTAGAATTTAGATTACTATTTAAATAACTATTAATTTCTTTATATAAATTTCTATATTGCTCGAATTGCTTATATGAGATTATATTCATCCCTGATTGTGACATTCCAGCCTGAGTATTATATTCTTTATTAAGCTCATTTACCTTTGTATTAGCTTCATTTAAAAGATTAGTATACTTTTCTTTTCCTGAGATCTTTTCAACATTACTCTCTAATGCACCAGATGAAGCAAATGTATAATTTATTCCATTAATTTGAATAGTACCTGTTTGCATAACACCATTTTCATTTAAATAATACCAGCTTCCATTTTCATTTATCCAACCTGTTTGCATTGCACCCATAGGGATAAAAGGAATTGTTACACCACTTTCTGGAGTATTTAATTTTACTATCTTATTATTATAAAAATACCAATCTCCATTTTCTTGTTGCCATCCTGTTTGTATAACACCCTCACTATTAATATTGAATTTATACCCATTTACAGTACCTGAACTAGTTAACATAGCTCCATCAGCTCCTAATGCATAATACTGTCCTTTGTCATTAACTACTCCATTAGTTATCATATATAAATTTTGCCCTATATAATACCATTGTCCTTTATCATTAATCCAAGATTTATTTGCTAGACTACCACTTGAATAAGCATAATACCAAAGATTATTATTTTCTATCCACCCAACTTGCATTGCTCCTGAATTATTAAAATAATAATCTTGTCCATTAACGTTCTTAATGCCTGTTTGCATTGCTCCTGATTGATTCATATAGTACCAAGTCCCGCCATCATTTACCCAACCTATTTGCATTGCTCCCGATTGATTCATATAATACCAAGTTCCACTATCATTTATCCAACCTGTTTGCATTGCTCCTGATTGATTCATATAATACCAAGTTCCATTATCATTTTCCCACCCTGTTTGCATTGCTCCTGATTGGTTCATATAATACCAAGTTCCGTTGTCATTTACCCAACCTGTTTGCATTGCTCCTGATGAGTTCATATAATACCAAGTTCCATTTATTAATTGCCACCCTGTTTGCATAACGCCATTGCTATTAAAATAATACCAAGTATTATTTATATTTTTCCAACTAGATGTTATATAATTACTCCCATCTTTATAATACCACTGTGATCCAGATTGTATCCATTGTCCTTCCTGTGCCTGTGCTAATAAAACCTTATTATGTGTTTTGCTTATATTTGAATGATTAGCACTTATTCCCCCTCCAGCTGCAACTGCTCCTATAAGTCCTAAAACAATTAAAATTTTTCCTTTTTTCATAGTTATCTCTCCTTTTGTTTTTCAAACTAATTTATCCATTACTTAGCAATTATTATATGAATATCATATTTGAACTTCTAAAAACTTTATATAATCTCTTAATTTTATAAACAACTAAGTTTATTGTAGTTCTTTTACCCCTCTTAAAAGGAAAAATAGGGTTACATATTAGGAAAAAAAAGGATAGTACACAAATTGTACTATCCTTAAAAATTTAATTTTTATTATATTTACCCCTTGCATGGACGATAGTAACGCCTTCCTAAAAGTCATGGACTTTTGTAAGTCTAACAATCGTCTCAGCAGTAGGTTATTTCCAATCAATCTTCGCTTTGCTTGATTTCTTGGATACCCCTTGCATGGACGATAGTAACGCCTTTCTAAAAGTCACGGACTTTTGTAAGTCTAACAATCGTCTCAACATGCGGTGTATGAGGAAACATATCCATAAGTAATGTTTTCTCTATTTTATATCCACTAATTTCTAATGATTCTAAATCTTCAACTAAAGTTTTTGGATTACAAGAAACATATATTATTTGCTTTGCATTAAATTTAATAACGTATTCCATAGCTTTTGGATGTACACCACTTCTTGGTGGATCTAAAATTATAATATCAGGATTCCCCTGCATAGTTTTAATAACTTCAGCTACATCTCCAGCTATAAAAGTACAATTATCTAATCCATTAAGTTTAGCATTCTCATTTGCTGCAACGACTGCTTCTTCTATAAGTTCAACACCTGTAACTTTTGAAGCTTTACTAGCAGCTATTTGACCAATTGTACCTGTACCACAATATAAATCAAATACTTCTTTATTACTTGCGTCACCCATAAAATCTCTTACAAGACTATATAATTTTTCAGCACCAAGAGAATTAGTTTGGAAGAATGATAAAGGTGATATTTTAAACTTAAGTCCTAAAAGTTCTTCTGTTATATAATCTTGCCCATATAATACATTTATTCTATCGGCTGCTACAACATCTGATAGCGAATCATTTTCTGTATGTATTATAGATTTAAGCTCACCATCAAAATTTAAGTTTTTAATAATACTTACATATTCAGTTAAATCAAAATCTAACTGCGTAGTAGTTACTAAGTTAACCATTATTTCTCCAGTTTTTTGAGCTTTTCTAACTACAAGATGTCTAAGATAACCCTCTCTAGCCATAACTCTATAGTATGGTAAATCTGCTTTTCTAAAATATTCTAAAGTTGCTCTTGAAATTTTAGCAAAATCATCATCTGTTAAACAACACTGTGCTATATTAACAATTCCAAATCGCTTTCCTACCATGTGCATTCCAAGATTTAATTCTCCGCCTTTAGTTTCATCACCAAATGAATATTCCATTTTATTTCTGTAATGATAAACCTCAGGACTTCCTTCTATTCCTAAAAATTCACCTGTAGTTCTATTAGCATTACTAAATAATTTTTTAACTTCTAAAACTTTAAACTCTAATTGTTTTTCATAAGGAATAACTTGTTGTAAACATCCCCCTGAAACTCCATAGTGATCGCATACAGCTTCTATTTCATAATCAGCTTTTTCTATAACTTCTCTTACTTTTATTTCAGCATAATCTTTTCTTTTTTTACTTACTGTTCCTAAAACTTTTTGACCTGGGAATGTATTTTTAGCATAAATTTTTAAACCATCAACAAATCCATATCCCTTTGCTGGAAATTCAATATCCTCTATTAAAAGTTCTACTTGTGTACCTTTTTTCATTCCTTCACCTCTTGGCTCTTTTGTATATATTACTTAAATAATTTATTTCCAAATGTAGTTCTAAATCTTGTTCCTTGCATTATAGTTGGATAAATTATGTTAGCTAATACATAAACTAAAAAGAATATTGAAATTCTTTCATCTATAAAGTAACCTATTAATCTTAATATTCCATCCATTATTAAAACTATTATAAGTGATGAAGCAACAACTATACATTGGTCTACAACTCCACTTAAAAGTCTTGCAAAGAAATTCTTTGTTGGAACTTCATTAACAATTTTCTTTTCAACCTTCACAGTTTCTTTTATTATTTTATCTTTTTCATTATTTATATTTTCACTTTTTATTTCTGTAACTGTGCTTTGTTCTAATTCTTTATTTTCATTATTATTTTCCACTTTTGACCCTCCCTTTAAGTTAGTAGAAATGTCATCTCATTAGTATACTATATAAGATTATGCATGTAAACTAATATAACTTTCCACAAAATTTTAGCTGAAGGAATACTTCAGCTAAAATTTAAGTTCTTATTAATTATTGTACCCTAATTTTATGTCACAAACCACTTTTACAGAAAAAATTCACATAGCTTTCATGTTGCAAACTATATTCATCCATTCACAAGTCTTAGCAAAAATATCATCTTGAGCTAGTATATCTGAAACAACTGCATATCCTAAAATTCTTGCATTTTTTATTTGATTAACATTAGTTGTTTTCAATCCACCAATAGCAACAATAGGTAAATTAACCTTTTCCATAATATCATCTAAAATAGCTATTCCAACATTATTAGCATCAAGTTTTGTATTAGTTCTAAAAATTGCACCTACACCTATATAATCTGCTCCGTTTGCCTGTGCTTCTATAGCTTCGTCTACATTATTAGCTGATACTCCTATTATTTTACCTTGCATAAGCTTTCTTACTTCTTTTAACGGAATATCATCTTGTCCTACATGAACTCCATCTGCATCTGATAAAATGGCAATATCAACTCTATCATTAATTATAAAAAGAGCATCATACTTTTTTGTTATCTCTCTAAGCTTCAATGCTTTTTGTAAAAATTCTTTCCCAAGGCAATTCTTTTCTCTAAGCTGTACACATCTACAACCAGCTTTTAAAGATTCCTCTATAACTTCATAAAAATCTCTTTTTCCTATTATATCTGAATCTGTAACTAAATATAATTTCATTCTTTCCATTACTACCATCTCCAAAGTTTTAGATATAAATTTTATATATTTACTAATGTATCTGCCTTTTTAAAGTCATAAGACATATTCCAAAAATCCATTTCATATTTGCTTGATTCAACAAATATTCTAATTAATTCTACTTTTTCATCTTCTGATAGTTTCTCTGCTAATTTATTTATATATGTTATCCATTCATCAGTAAATTCTTTATATTCTTTAGAACCATATAGCTCTATCCATCCTCTGTATGGATTTCCTTCTATTTTACTATAATAATGACTTATTATATGTTGTCCTATATAACAATAACTCCATGTGCAAGGAAGAATTGCAGCAGTTATTTTCGCAGTTCCTCCTTTTAAAGCTACACTAAGCATATAACTTGTATACGAGCTATTAGCCCTACTAGGATATCTATTTAATTCTATTTCACTAAGATTATAGCCTTTATCTATAAGAAATTGTGTATGGTATTCATTTTCATCTTCCATAGTTCCTTTAACTGCACCATAAAAAAACTTCATTTCTTCCATAGTATTAGCTTTAACAACACCTATAGCAAAGGCTTTAGCATATTCTTTTAAATATAAATAATCTTGAATTAAATATTCTTCAAACTTATCTATATCCAAAGTTCCATCTATTATTTCTTTAATAAAAGGATGTTCTAAATAATCATTCCAAATACCTTCCACATTTTTAAATAACTCATCTGTAAATTTCATTATTACACCTCTTCAATTCTAGCAATATTATTAACTTTATTCTTATCTAAAAAAGATACCTCATCCATAAGTGCAACTTTAAAACTTCCTATACCTTGTCCATCGTTCTCTGCAAGTTGTCCACAGATTCCCATAGTTAAAACACCCATTGCAGCACCTTCTAAAATCGAGTCTGATACTGCTATATATGATGCAATAAGACTCGCACTCATACATCCTGTTCCTGTAACCTGTTTAAGCTTACTTGTCCCATTTTTTATTTTAAAAACTCTATTTCCATCTGTTATATAATCAATTTCCCCTGTAATAGCTAATACTGTTTTAAGTTTTTTACTAATATCTTTTATCTTTTCAATATCTATTTTATTATCAAGTGAATCAACACCTTGTCCTCTTGATTCAATTCCACCAATAGCTTTAATCTCTGCAATATTACCTTTAATAACAGAAAAACTATTTATTTCTAATAACTCTTTAACATATTCAAATCTTTTTGTTGTTGCAAAAACTCCAACAGGATCTAACACTATTTTCTTATCATATTTTTTTGCAAATTTTGCAACCTCCTTAAAAATAACCGCTGTCTCTCTATTTATAGTTCCTATATTCACAACTATACTACTAGCTATCTTTACTATATCTTCTAAATCATCTAAATAAGATGACATTATTGGACTAGCCCCTATAGCAAGTGTTATATTTGCACAATCATTTATAGTAACTTCATTTGTAAAATGAACAACTAGCGGTGTATTATTTCTTACTTTTTCTAATAAATTAAACATTTTAACTCCCCCTTAAAACTTATAAAAATGATTTACTGGTCCCACGCCGTTACCAATATCAAAACTATATTTAATAGCATTTGTTATATAATCCTTAGCATTTTTAACTGCTGTAAGCACATCTTGTCCCTTTGCTAAGTTAGAACAAATAGTTGCTGATAATGTACATCCTGTTCCATGAGTATTTTTTCTATCTAATCGCTGAGCATAAAAATACTCTAAAACTCCATCACCATATAATAAATCAATAGAATCTCCATCTAAGTGTCCACCTTTAACTAAAACATATTCTGCGCCTAGCTCTTTTATTTTTTTAGCTGCTTCTAGCATATCCTCTTTAGTTTCTATATGCATATCTGTAAGCTCCTGTGCCTCTGGTATGTTAGGTGTAATAATATAAGCAAGTGGCACTAAGTATTTTTTTAATGCTTCCTTAGCTTCTGGACGTAATAAAGAAAATCCACTTTTAGAAATCATAACAGGATCTACAACTATTTTTTTAGCTTCATAAAACTCAAGATTTTTAGCTATTTCTTTTATTATATTCTCATTAGAAACCATCCCTATTTTTGTTGATTCAGGAACTATATCTTCAAAAATTGATTTTATTTGTGCTTTAATAACATCTTTGTCAATTTCAGAAACTGCAAATACCCCCATTGTATTTTGAGCTGTTATGGCTGTAATAACGCTCATTCCATAAGTTCCATTTGCACTAAAACTCTTTAAGTCTGCCTGAATTCCAGCTCCTCCTGAACAGTCAGAGCCTGCAATAGTAAGTGTTGGTATTTTATACTGATTCATATTATGAAAATCCTCCTAATTTTACGAAATTAAATTTGGTTAAAAAAAAGCACTATCCGAATCCGGATAGTGCTTTATATACTAAACTAATTGTTTACTATAAGTATCAATATACTAAAAGTAATCTAATTTTTAAATTAGAAATGCTTTCCTACGCTGGTACTAACCAAATCAGGTTCAAGGGTTAATTTTTTAATAATTTCTCAGCCATATAGGCACCCCTAGCTCGTATTAAATTTTAATTTATAATACTATCTTATATTAAATAAAATTATTTTGTCAAATACATCCTTATATATCAAATTTATCTTTTATACTATTAGATACTAAATAATCAAATTTCCTTAATAATACATTACTATATTAATATCAAATTCTAAAATCTTTTTTATTATAACTAATTATTGTTATTATAATAGAAATCACAATTATAACTAGACTAAGCAATATATAATTTATATCTAAACCGCCTGCCACAATGTCTGCTGGAATAAACTTATCATATGGTGAAAAATATTTTAAAAATTCTATATTCTCATTTAACTTAGAAACTATTCCAAGTATATAGGTTCCAAAAAATATTCCAATACCAACTTGTATAGGAGCCTTAACATTTTTTATAACTATAGAAAAAACTAAACTTATAGCCATAAATACACTACTTACAATAAAAGCTCCTATAATAATAGATTTTACACTCATAAAATTATCAATAATATTTGAGTTCGTTTCAGTAAAAATTATAATAAAAACAAAACTAACTATACCTATTATCATTACATATAAAATATTAGATATCATAGCTACTAATATTTTTTTAATGACTATATCTTTCCTTGTTATAGGTTTAGAATATAAAAACTCTATGGTTTTATTATTTTCTTCTTCGCTAAGCATAGTCGCTCCTAATATTGCTCCATAAATAGCTATTGCTATTAATATAAACTGAAAAGCATACGCAAAATAATCAACTAAATTTGAAAAGTCAATCATTTCTGAAATATTAAACATCTCTAACATAACACTAGGTAACGTATCCATTTTACCATTAATTATTTCCATCATATCATTACTTTTCATACTCGGAAACATAGACATAAATAATATTAAAATTGCTGAAGTTACACCTGACCAAACTAATACTGACTTTATATTCTTTTTAAGTTCAAACTTTATAACATTCATTTCAATTGCTTGTTGCCATATATATATATACACTCAATAAAATTTCCATCCTATCTGTGTGCTATATTTTAATTATCTAAAAGCTTATATATTCTTCGCAAAAACAAAAATTTTCAGAATACTAACTATCAGATAAACTGACAACATCCTCCTTCATAATTATTTTTACAAATTTTTAAAGATTAGATTTTTCTTCATAATAATCCATAAATGTATCTAGCAATTCCTCTTCACAAATACAAAAATCTTTTAATTTATAACTAGATAAAAATACTATAAGTTTATTTACATCTCCATTAAATATAAATCTAAAACCGCCGTCTATTATTTCTATTTTATTAGAAAAATCTTTTAATTCATCTATATTAATTTCATTAGTAATAATTGTAACCTTTTTTCTTTTCTCCATTGATAAACTTTTAATATCTTTTATATCTACAATTTCACCTTCTCTTATTATAATTACTTTATCACAATAATTTTGAATTTCAGTAAGATTATGACTAGATAAAAAAATTGTTGTTCCTAACTTCTTTTCTTCAAGTAATATATCAAATAATTTTTTCTGTATAAGCGGATCAAGACCATTTGTTGGTTCATCTAATATTATTAACTTTGGTTTTTCTACCAAAGCTTGTACTATTGCTACTTTCTTTTTATTTCCAAGTGATAACTCCTTCATCCTTTTATTTTTGTCGACTTCAAGAATCTCACAAATTTTATCTACTCTTTGCTGATCCACATTACTATAAAAACTTTTAGAATAATTTATTATATCTCCCACTTTTACAGACTCATAGAAATTAACCTCACTTGGTACATAACCTATCTTTTCTTTAATCAGTTTAGAATCCTCCTCACAATCTAAGTTTAATACTTTAGCTAATCCTTTATCTTTAAATAACATATTTAATAAAATTTTTATAGTAGTTGATTTCCCAGCTCCGTTAGGACCTATAAACCCCACTATTTCACCTGATTTCACCTCAAAAGTTATATTATTTATTCCCCTATTACCATTATAAGTTTTAGTTAAGTTTTCAACACTTATTGCACTACTCATTCTTCTCCCCCTTTTTTACTAACATATCCTCAAACTTTTTAATATAATCTACAGTATCATTTAAATCAAAATCTAATTTTTTGTAGTAATAATATCCTGCTAAAAATGAAATTCCATAAAAACTAAAATATACAAAAGTTCCTATTCTAAATACTTCTGCGAAAATATCTTTCCCAAATATAAAATAAAAACTAATAATACAACCTATATAAAGAACAATACTATGAATTGCACCACTTACAAATTCTGATATCTCTAAATTATAAATTGAGCTTATCGCCCATCCTATTAGATTTGTAACTAAAACGAATAATGTTGTATCAAAATTTATTAGATTTTTATCTAATACCATAGCTATAATAAATAGACCAAACATACATTTCCCAAATGTAATAGTAAATCCAACTAACAAATTATAAAGTTTTTTCATTTACTATCCTCCTTTTGATATCATTTATAAGTGATTTAAATTCCTCTACATATGTTCTATTGACAATTTCTATATCGCCATTAGTTAAAGTAACTTTAATCCTTCTATTTAAATCAGTTTTAAGCTTTTCAACTTTTAAGACATTTATTATTGCCGCCTTATTTATTCTTATAAATCTATCGCTCGGAAGTAAGTTATTAAGCTGATAAATTTTATAATTAGATTCATAAATATCTTTTTCTGTATAAATAAATACTTTGTCATCTACAGTATCAACTCTATAAATACTACTAAAATCAATAAACTTTTTTTCTAATTTATTTTTAACTAATAGCTTTTCATCCTGCCTAAATAAGCTAAGTATATTAGTAATTTCATCCGTAACATTAGCACATTTTATAACTATTTCATCATCTAAGGTATCATCAATTTCTATAGTTAGTTTCATTTTCCCTCCTTATAATTTCTATAATTTCCCACTTAATATAATTATATCTTATTATCCTTAAAAATCTTTGACAACTCTTATTCTCTAAGTTGCACATTTTTGTTTGTATAATACAAATTACTATTAGTAACACCTTTTATTAATAAGTTTATAATTATCTATATTTTAAGAAAAAAATTATTACAGAAAAAATTATCATCTCTCTTAAAATAATTTATTTTTAAGTAGATAATACGTATTACAATCTTTTAAATATAAAAAACTATCCTAAAAATAGAATTAAAATCTACTTTTAGGATAGCCTTATCTACGCAAGAATTCTGTAATCCTGCTCTCTTCTAGTAATTTTGTCTTTATCTAATTTTTCAAATATAGCTACTAAATATCTTCTTGATGTGTTTAATATATCTTTTAAATTTGCAAGTGTTATCTTATTATTATCGTTTATAAATTTTTTTACCGACTCTTTTATAAACTCATAATTCTCACTTGTAATATATAGTCCATCATCAAGATATATAAGTTTTCCTTCTTCTATTAAAAGACCTAATACAAGTTTATAATCTTTTTTTTCTTTATTATCTTTAATAATTTCATCAAATTTTGGTGCTGAAAAAGGATTTTCATTATATACTTTAATCAAATATTCTTTTATAATTTTTTGTTCTTTAGTGAGGCTTATTTCATAATTAAATGGAGAGATAATTAAACTTGTTTCTTTCAAAATTTCTTGATTTTTAAGAAATTCAACTATACCATCAAAAATTTGCATTTTAAATTTTTTATCAAATAACTTTGATTTCAATGCTTCTTTATTTATACCAAGTTTTAAGCTGTTCACTTTATAAAAATCATCGAAAATTAAACTACAATTTTTTTCAAGGCTTAAAATATACTTTGTACTAAAATAAACATCTTGTATTTTAATTACTTTATTAATATTAACAAGCTTATCTAAAGCTTCTTCAACTTCTTCTATAGATGAATTTAATAAACTTACTAAATTTTTAGAATCTAAACATTCCTTACTTTTTTCTAAAAGTATACTTTCTATCTGTATTTTTAAATCTCCGCTTTCTTTCATTTTTAAAGAATCTATATATTCTTTTTTAAACCTTTTAGCTTTTTTAGCATTGGCATCTACTACTATAGCACCTGCAATAGTATGCATAGGAGAATAAGTTCTTATAACAAGCTTATCTGAATACTTTATGCTTATTTCTTCTTCTAATCGTAACTGCACAAAAGCGTCATCATTAGCTTTAAGTTCCTCTCTATCTAAAATCACTATTCTTGCCATAACTTCTTTTGCATAATGGTATACTCGCACTCTTTGCCTATTAATTATTTCACCTTCAAACGAGTCTAATACCTTTATCTTCGCATCAACTATATAACTTACTTCTTCCTTATCCTCTTGTGCGAGTATCATACCTCTTTCAATACTATTGTTATCCTCATAAGTTATATTTATAGCGGCTCTCTCACCTGCAACTGCTTTTTTTACATCAATATTATGAACTTGTATTCCTCTAACTTTAACTAGCATTTTTTTAGGATATATCATAAGAGTTTCCCCTATATTTATACTTCCTGATAATACACTTCCTGTAACTACTGTTCCAAAACCTTTAATGGTAAACACTCTATCTATTGGTAGTCTAAATAAATCCAATTTACTTTTTTCTTCTGTAGTTTCAAACGCTTCTCTAATAGTTCTTAATAAATCATTTATTCCTGCATTAGTTTTTGATGATACCGAAATAATAGGTGAATCTTTCATAAAAGTATTCTTAGTAAACTCTTTAACTTCCTCCTTCATAAAATCTATCCACTCTTGATCTACTAAATCTGATTTAGTAAGAACTACTATACCTTTTTTTATATTTAATATATTTAAAATTTCTAAATGTTCTCTTGTCTGTGGCATAATTCCATCATCACACGCTATTACAAGTAGCACTAAATCTATAGATGAAACTCCTGCTAGCATATTTTTTATAAACTTCTCATGCCCTGGAACATCTATGATACCAATCTTTATATTTTCATCTAAGTCTAAATAAGTATAGCCATTATTTATAGTTATGCCTCTTTTCTTTTCTTCATCTAAAGTGTCCGTATCAACACCTGTTAAAGCCTTTACAAGTGCTGTTTTTCCATGATCTATATGCCCTGCTGTACCAACTATAATATGTTTCATCATTTCACCTCAAACTTATCTAAAGCCTCTAATATTATCTTATATTCATCTTCTCTTATAGTTCTTAAATCTAATATATATTTTTCATTTTTTATCCTTCCTATTATAGGAATTTCATTTTCTCTAAAGGACTTCTCTATTTGTATTGCACTAATATTATCATTTGAAATTTCAATTACAAAAGTTTTAATACTCTCCTGTGGCATTGCACCACCCCCAACAAAAGAACAATCCTCTTTTATTTCAATATTAAA
>JBOFRC010000080.1:0-5140 GCA_051650825.1 Sarcina sp.
AAATGAAATTATATCAATATAAAAACTTCTATTTATTTAATAGTTAATATTTAAAGAATGTTTAAACTACTATAGCCATTCAAAATATTAATTCTATAAAAATTAAAAATAAATTTTCCTTTCATTATTATATAAAGAAAAATATTAATTATTAAATAAACTAGGGAGGCTTAAATTAAAATGCTTGATAACAAAATGAAAATTATAAATTTCAAAAAAACATTAATGTTTATGATGATTTGGTGTTTTTTACTAACACTCTCACCACCATCTATAATAACTATAATTATGAATCTTGCTGCGCTTATTTTCTTTAAAGATATTATAGAAATCTATAATACTAATAAAAACAACTTATTTGAAAATTTTTCTTTAAAAATACTTATTAAAAGTATTTTTGAGATAGCTATAGTTATGGCTACTTTAATATATTTTATTTCATTAATTATTACTTCTCCGGCATATATTGTTTCTGCAAGTATGTTACTTTTAAATAGTTTTCTAATACTTTTAACTAAAATATTAAAATTAACTTATAAAGCTGATGATGTAAAAAGTCAATATTTTGCTGCAATAAATAAAATAAATGATATAAATCAGGATATAACTATTTTTTGGAGATTCAAAATTTGGCTAACACCTCGCTTTGATATAAAAAGTTTAAGAAAAAATAATAATGCTATCTATAGATTTTCAGAAAATGTAATATTTCAAATTATTTTTTTCCTTATTCTATTTGGAACTTTCAATAGAAATTTTGCAATTTTAGCAGGAATTGTAATTTTTATAGCAATATTTATACTTATTATTCTTGATAAAATTTTTAAAACCTATATTAAATTTGAAGGATTTTGTATAGATGCACAGGAAGTACATCGTCCTAGAAGCCATAAAATTGATGGATACAAATATAGAATCGTTGATTTTAACAATCAAAGAGAAATGGTACTATTCTTAAAAAATGAGGAATTTGTAAGATATAGAACTGGTGATAGTGTCGTGATAGTCCATACTGCTATAGGTAAAAAAATCATGGATCACTACTCTATTTCTAAATACTAAAAAAATTAGGTGGATTTTAATTCCACCTAATTTTTTTCCTTATATTATTATTTCAATTTTAGTCCCTATATTAACTTCACTCTCTATATTAATTTTACCATTATAGTTCTTAATAATACTTTTAGCTATAGACAACCCTATTCCAAAAGATTTAGCACTTCCTGTTCTAGCTTTGTCAGCTCTATAAAAACGATCTAAAATTCTTGGTAAATCCTCCTTTGAGATCCCTACTCCATTGTCAGATATCTTTATATAGCTTTTACCTTCTTTACGTTTAAATTTCATTTCAATTTTTGGAACTTCCTTATCATTATATTTAATTGCATTATCAATAAATATTATAAGTAATTGTTTAAAATCATCTTTTCTCATCTTTATAATAAAATTTTCATCTACTAAAATATCAAATTTAAGTTTTGAATTTAAAACATTATAGTGTGAAGCCAAATCCTGTATAATATTATCAGGATATATAGCTAAAACATCATCTAAATTTAACATTTTATTATCTTCTCTTGATAACATCAATAGTGAATTAACCATATTAGTCAATCTATCTATTTCCTCTAAGCAAATATCTAAAGATTCATCAACCATTTTTTGATCTTTTTTTCCCCATCTCTTAATAAGGCTCAAATGTCCTTTTATCGCTGTAAGTGGCGTTCTAAGTTCATGTGATGCATCAGATATAAACTGATTTTGCTTATTAAAAACATTTTCCACTCTATCCATCATAGAATTAAAATTTTCATTTAGCTCATCAAACTCATCACTTGCTTCTGATATAGCTATTCTAGACTTTAAATTTCTACTGTTTTTAACTTGATTCATAGTTTTAGATAAATTTCTAATTCTCATAAGAATATTTTTTGATATAATAATCCCCGCTAAAATACTAAGGATTAATCCTGCAATAGCAACAAAAATAAAAATTGGGAAATATCCACTTAGAACATCTTCTATCCCTCTATCCTTTTGCATTATTTGCACCTCTAAGTTTTCTCCAACAATATTAATGTAGCTAGATAAAACCATATAATTTGAACCTTTTATTCTATACTTTTGAATATATTGTTCTCCCTTAAAATCTAAAGGAACTCTATCCCAATGTTTAAAGGGAGTTTCATATTTTATTTGTCCATCATAACTAATTCTATAATTTCGTCCCTCATTATTTTGTGCAAGATTGTATACATAATTATAAAATTCTTCATCATTAGTAAAATGTCCTATAACTCTTGTGTCCATCTTCATGTCATTATAAGCTTTATCTAATATGATTTTATCTTGCTTATCAGCAAGAACATTTATACTAATAACCTGAGCGATTGTATATAAGCCTAATATAATTAAAAATGCTAATGTAATGATTAATGATATTTTAACAAAGACTGTTTTTCTCTTTTTATTTAAATACCTAACCACTTTGAACTTTTTTAAAAATTCACGATATTTATCCATATTTAAATATTTCATTAACCCTTTATTATATATCCATGAGTTCTAATCGTTTGGATATACTTTTCCTTTTCTTCTTTATCAAGCTTATTTCTAAGGTGCCTTATATATACATCAACTACATTAGTCTCACAATCATGTTCATATCCCCATATTTTTTCTAATATTTTTTCTCTAGATACTACAAAGTTTTTATTTTCTAAAAGACAAATTAAAAGTTCAAACTCCTTATTAGTAAGTCCTACAATCTCGCCTTCTTTAATAACAACCCTACTAGCTTTATCAATAATAATATCTTTTAATTTTATTTTAGAAGTATTATTAGCATTTCTTCTAAAGATAACCTGTATTCTAGCTAATAATTCTTCTATCGCAAAAGGTTTCACCATATAATCTTCAGCTCCAATTTGAAGCCCTTCGACCTTATCAGCTATTTCCCCTCTTGCTGTAAGCATTAATATAGGGGTGTTTTTTTCCTTTTTAAGATTCTTGCACACTTCAAATCCATCCATAGTAGGAAGCATCAAATCTAGTATTACAAGATCAAAATCATTATTTATTGCCTCTTCTAATCCCTCTAGTCCATCATTTTTAGATACAACTTCATACCCCTCATATTTAAGCTCCATTTCTAAAAACTTAACTATATTTTTTTCATCTTCAATTATAAGTATTTTTTCCATTTCTTTCTCCTAAACGTATAATTTTTTTCTTTTGTCTAACACTTATATTATACTAACCCATTCTCAATTATTAAAAGTTAAATGAAAATTTTTTAATTTAACTGTAATTATACTGCTATTTAACATCTATATACTTAAGATGAAGTGATTTTCAAATGACAAAACCACTCTTTATAATTCTAAAAGTTAGTAGATTCTCCTATTTAAATTCCTATGTCTAACAATGATTTTTCTGCTAGCTTTTAGAATGTTTAACTTATATTTAGATACTATTATCTAAAATTTAAGATATTATGAATATTAATTTTTAGGACGTGATAAATTTGAAACTTAACAAAATGGTAAAAAAAAGACTGCTTATCTTCTTTATATTTTTACCGCTACTAATTATCTCTGGGATATTAGTATTAATGACAATGAATGGAATTATACTATCTGGTCTAGATCATAGACAACTACGCAGATTTACTGAAAATGTAGGATTCTATGGAATGTTTATTTTCGCAATTCCTATTGCACTATTTGTATTTAGACTTGGTGTTAAATATATAACTCCAAAAGGAGTGACATTGCTAAAAGGTATATTATCTAAGATTAAAATTAAAATTCCTAACAGTATAGAAGAAAGATTTTTAAATAGTGAATACCTTGAAGACGTGAGATATATTTTTGCTCAACTTGCAAAGTTCATGCAAAAATTACACATACCAATAGCCTTATTTGGAGTATCAGTTATTGGTTACCATGTTTATCTAGCATTTCACTTAGGTTGGGTTTGGAGTCTTGGATATATCTTTGGTTTAATAGCCGCTATATTCCTTCTTATAATAACACTTACAGGAATAGCTAGAATATTTAATAAAAGCATAAAAACACATAAGTTCTTAATGTTTGGATTTGTCATTTTTACAGGATTACACTTCTTATTCATTTAACTTGAATTCTCTCCCTCTTAAAAATTTAAGAGGGAAATTTTTTTATAAAAATACTTATTAAAGTCACTACACAAAATATTTTTAAACTAACCACCGCTAAAAAAATTCAGATAAAGTTTTAAACTCTATCTGAATTTTTTCTAATTTTAATATTTTTACCTCTGATACAAATTTAATATTCTCCTAAATATTCCGTTTTTATATATGCATGTCCTGTTCCATAAGAAACATATTCATATTTATAAATTTCAGCTTTATCTGCAACATAAAAAGCTTCTGTCTCTATACAATATATTGCCATAGAATTATCTACACCTGTCGTATCAGAATAATCTGTTGCTATAAGCTTCTTTCCATTATCAAAATCCGTCCTTGAAATAACCTCAAACCTTAGATTTGATGATTTTATAGAATTGTGCCCAACAAAAATATTATATGGAATATCTATATCTAAATCACTTTTTCCAACACAAAACGCTCTAAAGAATTCTCTATCCCATATAAGATTTCTTACAATTTGACTATCTAACCATTCATGTAACTCTTCTTTTGTATAACTTTTATTCTCAATAAAAGGTCCTGCATGGACAAATAGATTATCGTCTACCACTTTATAATAACTACACTCATTCTTATAATAATTATAAAGCCAATCTATTTCTTCTTTAGTTAAAGAGTCTAATGTATGTTTTCCACCATTACGAAACCAATGATTACAAGTTTTATCATTGTGTACCCATACTTTACTTGATATTTCATCTTCAATATTAAAAATATAATTTTCTTCAACTTCCATAGGTTCATCAAACATTTTTCCTGTTTCATAAGCATCAATAAACATCTTTTCATGATTACCTAAAATATAAATTATATTTTTCTGATTTTGAAGAAATTTAATGAATGGTTTTGTACTACCTTCTCTATCTATCAAATCTCCATTAATTATTAATTTATCTTCTTTACTAAAGTGCAAAACTTCTAACATTTTTATGAAAGTTTTGT
>JBOFRC010000081.1:0-3569 GCA_051650825.1 Sarcina sp.
TGACTCTAGTATAGTACAGAGAGGTGATGTGATGCACTTTAATTGAAACGTTAGAATGTATTTGCTGAATATGCATGAGCCAGAGAGACAAAAGAGCTGCTATTAAATCAGTTTATAATGTCAGTCAGTTTATCACAGATAAAAGAATCAGAGGAGAACGGAATAAAAGGCAGCATAATACACTGCGGTGAATAATGCAGCTCTGTCTCCACAGCAGTGAGCTGCTGCATTGTCTCTGTCCATAGTGCTGACTGGCAGCAATGATCAACTCACTGCATGTTGCCTCCATCTGCCCACAAATTACTCACCGGAAACACGTTTCTGTGGAAAACGTTGCATATTTATGTTTTTTTCTTTTTGTTTCCCACTGAGCCATGATTCAAAACAGAGTTTTTAAACCCTCTGCAGAATTTCTGGCTTCTTCCAGTCTGTAACTAAACAACTTGATATGTTTTCGTGCTCTGCACATATGTGTTTTTATTGTTTGCTACACTGCCTGAGGTAAACTCACTTTTAATACTCACTCAATCAGAGCTGATATCATGTGGTAGTGGCATGAATAATGTATGAAAACATGCAGCGAGGACAGTAATCATTTACATTCCATCCGCCTGACTGATGGCCTTTGCAGTTTGACTCCAACATGAAACAAGACTTGACTTGTCTCTGAGAATCAGCACTCTTATCCTCTGTGACTCTGACAGCAAACTGTATTTTTCATTGTATTATTTTGATAAGATCCAATCGAACCTTTGCTTTGATTCTGCCTTTGTGTTGCTACCGATGTGTTTATAATAAAAACAGTATTCTTCTCTGAGTTTACAGTACAGATGAGCAGTGTGATGGAGCCAGCCCCATAAGCTCTCATGTATTGAAACTTTCCAGAGAGAAACTTAATATACTGAATATATATGGAAAATACAGTGGGATAAAATAAACTGAACATGAGATGTGATCAGCACAACATATTACTGTAAATGTACTGTAAAAAGTGAAATCATGTTGTGCTTTTTAAAGTGCAACTTTTCATTTGGCAGTTAGTGCTGTGAATTCACGATAATCACTGTGATTCATAGTATCATTATCAGTACTGTAGCAAACACTTTAACTACATACTGTCTTTATCTAACAGGTCTGTTTGCTAATTAATGATCACTGTTGTTCTTTGGCAAAGAGGCTTTAATTAGAGTAAAGGAAGTAGAGGAATTAAATGAGAAGAACTCTTTATTTTCAAATTACGTGTTCTCTATAACAAACACAGGGCTTCAAATACAGTATATTTATATACCAAGAGGTACTGTTCTTGTTGATCATGTGTATTGGAGATGGTTTAAAAACAGAAAATAAACAAGCCTCCTCACTTCCAGATATGAAAAAATAAATATAGGAAATAAAATGTCATAGTTATTTGTTCATCCCTGCAGTTATACACATTCTTAATCCCAGTGGGAGCTCTGCACTGGAAATCAAAAGGAGAGACTCATTTTCACTCTGGCAGCAGTAAACAGTAGTAAATACTGTTTAACATCTGTTACTGCTATACTCTCACTGTTTGATCAGAGTGTACATTTCTGTGGAAAGGACAGCAGGACTGTGATGAGGCTGGAAAATGGAACCTAAAACGTGCAGGAGAAATAAAACCAGATAAGAGAAGAGACTGCACAGTGCTGAGGAGCTTTCTCCTGTGAATACGACAGCTACAGTAGGCTACATGATCCAGTTCTCTCTACCTCTCTTCTGACAAGACATCAGTTCTTTATTTTTAATATGTAACATTTGAATAACGTGCTCAGAGTTGGAGTTAATATGTGGCAGTCAAAGTGTTTCTCTGGTGAAGTGGTGCATTAATCAGTATGATGGAGTGGCTCGGCTGCTGCGCGTTTGTGTGTCTTTCTCTAAACTCAATTAATCACTTTCAGCAAATCTCGACAAACAAACCAAAAGAGCATAAAAAAAGATTGTATTGTAAACAAATGAGTCCATTTTCCACAAAGAACTTTCTCTTTCTCTTGAAAATCTTTTCCATCCCAAGCCGATAACACTGTTGAATAATACGCTAATGTGTTAACGTGTTCTCACTTTTAGAGACCAATGTTCATCACCAGTAAGTGGAATAAGTTAAAAACATAATGGACTAGCGCTGAGGGGCTTCCTTACGTTGTTGTTACATGACTGAGACGACTTCACAGATAAATAATGCCTTCATTTCCTGCATTGTCCCTTTGACAGAATAGCTTTCCGTTTGACTTTGAATTGTTTAACAAAGACAGTCATCCCTGGTATTCCCACCACAGATGCCTTTACCTGAGGCTGCTCACCACAGTTTGGATTTGAATCAAGTCATTAATCTCCTCAGCTGGATGTTTACTGAAGGGGTTAGGTTGAGTGCCTTGCTTGAGGGCACAACAGCAGGAGTCTTAATAGTAATAAAAATAAAGGAATTAACATTTGGTCGGTTAGTCAACTCCAGCTCCTTTTCCTGACTGTTATTCCATTTTAAAAGAACCCACACTGATTCACTGCGGTGTTTTGAATCACAACATTGACCTCAGCTTTACATTTGGCTCATTGAATCTTGCCCAGTCTTTCTCAGGAGGTGACATACAAAGAGACGTTAACTCAGTTAGGTTCACACAATCTGATGTTCTTGTGTGGAGGGCTTGGTATCCCTGGGACTGATTGGCATCCCACATATTCCTGAGTCAGGTTTCAGGAATCAAAAGTGTGAACTTCCAGTGCAGGATGGATTTACAGACAGAGCGATAGAAACCTATGGATTCAGGGCCATTTACAAAGATAATGTTTTACTCGTTAGATGGTTCACTGTCTTCAGCACCAAGTCTCTAAGTTTGTCTGTCTGCTGATTGTTGCTGGTTAGGCAGCATACAGTTGGGAGCTTTTGTTTTGTTTTGCTGAAAACAGTGTTTTCCTTTAAATGTAACAATTTAAATTTTTCTTTTATATCTGCCCCGAGAGGAGACCCCAGAGTTTTCCCTTCCAGCTGCCTCTCATGACTCACAGTCAACATTAGCTGCTTCAACATGTGAAGTATTCCTCTTTGCTGTTTTCTGGCGTGACTCCCCTCAGGAGAGACACTCGGTTAGAAAGAAGCAAGCAAGACTTATATACTGTGAGCCACCCCCACCTCTCAGATATAGTCGGTTCGATGTGATGACCCACCCAGCTCCTGTAAACAGGAAAGGCAGGGTGCAAGAAGAAGGAAGGGTGCAAAACTGAGAGACGGAGACAATTTAATTAAAGGAAATCATCCTCTATACACTTTGCATCACTAAACTAGTCTACCAGAATGTTTGAAAGAATCAGCCAGCTGTCTTTGTGTTGTCTGGCTCCGGGGTCCAGACTCAGGAGTCATTCTGTGATTCAGCTGAATAATGAAGCTGGAAAATAAATGTCCAGCTAGTCTAAATATCAGACGTGTCTTTTGGAGAGGGAGAGTAAACCTCTTTAGATGTTTTTCCTCTGTTGGGTTAAAGGCACTTTTACTAAGGATTTATGCTCTTAAGCACTTTTATGGACTTACTGCAAGCCTGATGGCTGAGTGTGGATCT
>JBOFRC010000082.1:0-2524 GCA_051650825.1 Sarcina sp.
AATATTATTTAAGAATTATTTTCCATAATTAAATTTAGTGATATAATTATTTTATGCTATTTATTTTAATTAATTTAATAGCTAATTTAACATTCGAATGGAGTTAATATTCATGCTATTACTCTATTGAAAGAATGACTTTTTATTTATTCAAGATTTTACTAAAAGGAGATTTAATTTCATGAAAAAATTATTTTATGCAGCTATGTCATATTTACTAGTTGGCCTTTGCTCAGGAGTTTTTTATCGGGAATATACTGTGCTAAACCACTTTACAGGACATACGCAATTAAAGCTTGCTCATGTACATATTTTAGTTTTAGGATTTTTAATATTCTTTATTCTTATACTATTTGAAAAAGCCTTTACTTTAACTAAAAGTAAATGGTTTAAACCTTTCTTTATTGTTTATAACATAGGTGCAATTTGGACTATGCTTGGTTTTATTATCATAGGAATAAGACAGGTAAAAGGTATACAACCAGGGCCTGCTATAGATGGAATAATAGGACTTGGTCATATTGTCATTACAATAGGTTTTATTCTTTTATTCTTAGTCTTAAGAGAAAGAATACTTATATGTGAAAAAGAAAAATCTTTAAACTAAAATATCAAAACGTTTTCTGAATTCATATCAGAAAACGTTTTTGTTTTTATAAAACTTTAACTTAACTTCTAATAAAGAAAGCACTAAAAACTTGTAGTAATTTAATGTATGTTATACTAAATAAAAAGTCTAGATTTTTGGAGGAAACATCATGGAAAAACTAACTATACTTGGAACAGGTTCAGCAATGGTAACTAAATGTTATAATACCTGTTTTACAATTTCAAATAATAATGAACATTTTCTTGTAGATGCTGGTGGTGGAAATACCATACTTGTGAATCTCGAAAAAGCTAATATAAATATAGAAAATATTAAACATATGTTTATCTCTCATACTCATAGTGACCACATTCTTGGTGCACCCTGGGTAATACGAGCTGTAGCAACTAAAATCGCTAAAGGTTCTTATATTGGTAACTTTACTATATATGGTGAAAAATCTGTACTTGATGCTCTTAGAACTATTTGTAGCTTCGTTCTAAAAGAAAAATTTCTTAATATGTTTGATAAACAAATTATCTTTAAAAATATAACAAATGGGAAAAGCATAGAAATTCTTGGTAGAAAGACAACGTTCTTTGATATACAAAGTTCAAAATTACTTCAATATGGATTTAAACTTGAACTTTTAAATCATAAAACTCTTAGTTTTATAGGGGATGAACCATATAGAGAAAATGAAGAAATCTATGCTAAAAATACTGATTTCTTACTACATGAGGCATTTTGTCTTTATGAAGATAGAGAAAAATACAAGCCTTATGAAAAACACCATGCTACAGCTAAAGATGCCTGCGCTAACGCTAAAAAAGTAAATGCCAAAACAGTAATCATTTATCACACTGAAGATGATAATCTTGCTAAAAGAAAAGAACTCTACTGTGCCGAAGGAAAAACTGAGTTTGATGGTCAAATTTTAGTACCAAACGACTTAGAAGTCATAAATTTATCTAATAGCTAATGTTTCTAGGTAACTTCAACTTATCACAAATAATTTTACTCTGAATATAATTACTTATACAAAAAGAACCCTGTAGATAAATACTTTTTATTTAAGTATTAACTCCATAGGGTTCATTTTGCAATTATATAATTTTTTATAAAGTTATATTGTATTTAATAGATAATTCTAATGAAAAACCTATATTTTATTGACTTTAGAAATTATTCTTCCAACATCATTTAAATCATGTCCTATTTCAACTTTACCTTTTTTAATTTCAAAAGAAATTTCTGTTATTTCTCCATTATCATACTCAAGCATAGCAATAATTCTATTATCATGTGGATTTTCATCTTCTAAAATTTTATATGCTATAAGTTTATCAGCATTTTCTATAAGCTCTTCTAACTCTGCTTTACGCTCTTCTATGCTATCATACCTTACGTCAGTTGAATATTTTATCATATCATCATAATTTTCATCTATTACAGATGTAAAATATTTATTAGAAATTTTCTCACAATCAATTTTTGTAGTAGCTTTTGCAACTATATTAGTATTCAATAAAGTTACTGCCATCATTGGTATTATAAATACATTTGTTAATATTTTAATCTTCAAACTAGCTCCCCCTAACACACCTTTATAAAATAATATTAACATAATAACCGCCTAAAAAAACTATTTATTGGTATATTTACAATTATTTAACTAACTAAAAAATATTTTTTATTTAATGTTAACCTGAGCAAAATCTTATAAATAATCAAGGAATCCTTATCTCAAAATTTTCAATATTAACCCTAAAAACAAATTACAACATATAGCCCTAAAAATACTTTTATAGTCTATTGCTTCTAGTGTCTTATACTTACCTATAACAAAAAGAACCCTATAGATTGGATACTTTTTATTTAAGTATCCAATCTATAAGGTCCATTTTAGATTTTCTAAAATACTATAGTTCTTTT
>JBOFRC010000083.1:0-1173 GCA_051650825.1 Sarcina sp.
AAGGGTTTTGAGTTTGATGTCGGTGAGAAGGATGGCTCTTGTTTCTTTTCATGAATGGGGACCTCTGGGACCTCCAGAAAACCGCCGCCGGTATCCCATCTACAGCGGCAGGACCCGCTTCCCAGAGGAGCTGAAGAAGGGCTTCCCTGGAGAGGAAAAGGCCATCGATGAGTACATGAAGCTGGTCAAGGTGGGATCTTTTTGCATTACAGATTGTGATCAGGTGGTTTAAAGTATCAGGACAAAATACTGACTATCTTCAATACACAAACTTGCATTGACATTCGAGGTTTAGAGTCAAATATTATTTCAGTGACAATCTAGCCATTTATTTTCTTCCTCTACTTGTTTAAATGTGTAAAATTGCAAAAATGCCTTTTCTCCCAGTGAACCGTGTGTTTCTAAACTGTACTTTAGCACAAAAAGGCTTCATTATCCACACTTCTGTTGGTTTTACTCTTCAAGGGCCCAAGGTTTGGCAAATCAAGGTCAGAGTAATTGGCGAGGCCTCTTATTAGCTGCGATATTACATTTCTTTACCCAGACTGAGTTGCAAGAGCGTTTTGCTTTGACACACAGGTAAAGGAATGTCACTTTCTTTATCTTTGTGGCGTCAATTTAGTGCATCTATTCATATTTTTCAGCTTGTTTGTTTCTTTTAAATTGCTCTTAGCTGTTTGCAAAAATGAACTTATATACATATAATAGGTGAGTAAACAAGAGTAGATGGATTCGTTGCATTATGACACAACATTAACATTCACTTTTCTGTTTCATGGGCCTAAGAGATTATTTCAAACAAGTACGTGCCATTTTTTTTCAAATTTTTTTGTCCGTAGTTTCGGTCTATAAGTATTCTTCTATACATCCTTTTATCTGCTTGTCCATTTTCCTGTGGAAGGTGCATCCTCACTCAGCCAATGTCCAGTTATTAAATATTGTTTTGGTTACAGTAAGGAAATGTAGAAATAAGAAAAGAGCATGTATTCAGAGTTAATTTACAAATGTTAGAACAACCATTTAATCTTCCATGAAAGCCACAGTTCTGCTGGTGTAATCAGTTTATTTCTTCAGTATTCTGCTCATAGTTTTTGTTTCCTTCTCTGATCTGCAGGAAACATGCCAAAAGATGCCAGTTTCTCTATGCACAGCTTGCTGGTCACTCACTACCTG
>JBOFRC010000084.1:0-4496 GCA_051650825.1 Sarcina sp.
TAAACTCATAAAAATTTATACTATCCTATATCTTATAATATTATTTTTTAAATTTATAATTTATTTTTTTAATATAATTTATACACTTAAATTTTATAAACTACTAAATACGTAAATTGACTTAGAAACCTCTTTAAATTATCATTTAGATAGATATCTAAATGATAATTTTATTTTATATATAAAATATATTCTAGGAGATGATATTATGCAGTTTCAAAATACTTTTAAGGCATTATCAGATCCAACAAGACGAGAAATCCTTAATTTATTAAAAGAAAAAAGACTTTCAGCAGGAGAAATTTCAGAACATTTTAATGTAAGCAACGCCACAATATCTCATCATTTATCTATTTTAAAAAAGGCAGATTTAATTTCTGAGACAAAAGAATGGAAACATTCGTATTTTACGTTAAATACTTCTGTGTTTGAAGAAATCATACTTTGGTTATCTAATTTTAAATAATAGGGAGATGTTTAAAATGAGTAAAAAAAATTTGATTTATATTCCTTTTCTTATATTACCTCTTATAATTACATTAATTTTATTACCTTCAATTCCTGACATAATTCCAACACACTATGGATTTAATGGGCAGGTAAACGCTTATGGAAGTAAGTATACTATTTTAATTTTACCTATCATTACAATTGTAATTTGTGGTCTTTTCATTCCTTTAATGCTTTTTATAAATGAAAAAGCTAAAAAGCAACAAAAAGATAATATAAAAATTGTTACTGTAAGTAATATTTCTATGGTAGTACTTTTTAATATATTAACTTATGTTTTTCTTTATACAAGCATGAATAAAGTCGAAAATATCAATACGCTATTAATAAATAAATTACCACTCATAATTGTAGCAATAGTCTTTATCGTACTTGGAAATTATATGCCTAAAGCAAAACCTGGAATAGCTGTCGGTATTCGTACACATGCAACACGTTCTGATCCTGAAATTTGGTCTAAAACTCAAAGAGTAGGTGGTAGAGCTCTTATCATATTCGGTCTTATTATATTGCCAATAGTTATATTTCTTCCACAAAATATAGGAACACCTCTATTTGTAGTTGGAGTTCTAGTTTCTTGTATATACCCTGTAATGTATGCAAATAAACTTTATAAAAAGAAATTTAAAAATTAGTTTGCTTTATTTTTAAACCTATGTTATATTATATATAGTTGCAAAACGCAATGTAATAAATAAGTTTTAATAATCAGTAGGTCCTTTTATTTTTAGAAGACATTTACTACTATTAAATCTTTTAAATTTTAGGAGGATTTATCATGCAAGATAAAACAATAGTATGCAGAGACTGTAACGCTGAATTCGTATTCACAGTAGGAGAGCAAGAATTCTACAAAGAGAAAGGATTCGATAACGATCCAGTTAGATGCCCAGCTTGTAGAAGAGCTAGAAAATCACAAAGAAACAACTAATTTTAATTAAGTAGAAGTTTACAGAGTTAGCATTTATGCTAGCTCTTTTTTTATATTTATTTTTAAAATACTATTAACTATTATTATTTCATTATCTACCAATATAATTATACATAGTAAAATACTTTAATATAAAAAATAAAATCTTCCCCTTAAAATAATTTAGAGGAAGATTGTTAATCTTAAAATATAAGTTTACTAAGTATATCATCTCCAATAACATACTTGCTATCTATTAAAATTTGTTTAAACTCTTCTATATTTTCTAATGTTCCGTATTCTAATCGTCTATAATACTTAATATCAAATCTTGCCCTTTCTATCCAAGGTCTTAACTCTTCTAAAAATTTCTTATCTTCTATTTCTTCAAGATTTTCAACACTTTTTGATAAATTTTTATAATAAAAATCTAACTCTTTAAAATTTTTTGCTTTTATTGCCTCTTCAAAATCAAAAGATAAAGTGTTTTCAAGTCTTGAATTTTTATTAAAATCACAAAAACTTAAAAGGCTAGAATATACTTTTTCTCCAGCTATTTTTTTGCAAGCATTTTTTAAAGATATAGCCTTATCATACCTTCTAGCATTCCACATAAAATCTGCAAAAGTCATAAGATTTAGCTTAGACAAATGAAATTGAACCATTGGATTTGAAACTATACCAATATGGTTAAATTTATTCATTTCTCTATATCTATTTTTTATCGCTGATAAAAATACATTTTTCTTATCCATATCATTTACAGGAACATTATCCCATAATACAAGACTCCTACCAATATCCCTTGAAACTATTTCACAATCTTTTTTTGTAATTTGACTAGCAATAGTATTATAACCAGTCCAAAAAACTTTTACATTTGGATCTAAATGTTTATTTAAATCTGCTCTATATTTAGTTTCGTAATTTTGCCAATACTCCGATGGACACATAATTAAGTTAAAATCGAAAAGTTCCTCATTTAGAAATTCATATACATCATTAGTTATCTTTGCATGAACTTGACCTATCCTTCTAAAACTTTTAACATGATTCCCTTTTAAACTATAATCTATATCATCTAACAATAAAGCAAAATCTTTCACACCAATATCAATTAATGCTTTTATCTTTTTGCACAAGATATCAATATCTTTCTTATTAGTAACATCTATATCTTTCCCTGGGCTTATACAATAATAAAAATCTACAAATTTATTATCACAAAATGCTTTTAATTGAACTATTTCATTAAAAATCTTGCTTGGATATTCCTCTCTCCACTTATCTCTGTGATATAAATCATCCTTTGGAGCATACATATATGTGTTCATTCTGTTCTCATTCAAAAACTCTATTGCTAATTTTTTAGTATCAAAGCTCCAAGGTTCTCCATAAAAGCCTTCTATAATACCTCTTAATTTAAAATCCGGCTCATCTTCTACAATACCTATAGGTATTCTTATACTATTTGCCTGTATATCTATCAGATCATTTAAAATTCGTTGTCCATACAAAAACCCTCTATCTGAACTAGCAAAAAGTCTTATTCCAAGCCTCTTACTAATATCTAATTTATACCCATCCTCTAAAATATTTGAATCATAAAAATAAGTATAATCTACATCAGCAGTTTCTTCCTTAACAATGCAAATACTATCATTATTAAATTTAGCTACTAATTCTTGTATCATAGAATACCGATTTATAAAATTCAAGGTAATTTCATTTTTCTCAAAAGTTAAATACTCCCCGCTAAAATAAGTATCCTTTATAACATAGTCTATATTCTTCAAATTGCACTCCCCCTAAACACAAATCAAAAGTTTTAATTTATTTACTATTCCCCTAAAACAACCTCATGACTAAATATCTATCATAAGGTTATTTTTATTATTTATTTTCTTCTCTTACCTTTCTAACTATAGCAATTTCTAAATTTAATCTTCTAGCAATTTCTATATCATCAAAAACATCTAAAAAAGCTTTTACAGCTTCTATTTTACCTTGTTCTATTCCTTGTTCTATTCCTTGCTCTTTTGCAGAGTATAAGGCATTTGCTTCATCATGTAATGCTTTCTGTCTCATTTCATACATCGCTCTTTGCTTTTTATCTGAACTAATTTTTACAAGTTCATCCTTAGCGTCCCTAATTGCTTTTATGTCATTTTCTAGGCTTCTAACTTTTTCACTTTCAGGATTTTTCAGAAATTCTATCCATGCAGCTAACATATCTTTTTCTTCACTTTCATCTGATAATTTTGGAATTTCAATAAAGTGAATTTCCATAACATCTGTAAGTTCTTTATCTGTATCTACATCTTTAAGTCTAAACATACTGTGAAACTTATTATTCTCTAAATAATCAAAATTTAATATATTTATACAAATAGTTCTATTTAATCTAGAATAATTTCTTCCTTCTGTCAACTGTTCTTCATAAACTTTACTCCAATAATATAAAGTTCTTTTAATCATATTTTTTTCATTTCTAAGTTGAATCTCTATATTAATTTTTTCACCTTTATTAGTTGTAGCCTTTATATCAAGCCTTGAAAATTTATCTTCTATAAAATTCTTTTCTATGTCTGTATTTTCTAATATAACTTCTTTTATCTCATCTTTGCTTTTTAGTGTAGCATTTAAAAAGGAAATTAATATACTTTTATTTGATTCACTTCCGAAAATCTTTTTGAAAATAAAATCTGTTTTTGGATCGAGTAGTCCTTTCATAAAAGTTGATACCTCCTGATAATATCAAGTGATCTAATCCACTTAATAATTTAATTATTGCCAATCTTTCTTACTTATATTATATCAATATTTATATTCAAACTAAAAGAAATAAATTTTTTACTTACCTAAAATCTGTCTTATTTTCTAACCAACTTTTGAGCATATTAAAATTATAATATCTTTAAAACATATTCTAATTTTAATCAAAACCACCCGTTAAACGGGTGGTTTGCTTTACGCCTAGAAGGCGATGTTACTGGCAGTGCTACTCGCACGCTGAACGGTTTGCCAACCGCATACTTCTACGCACTACTACTAAAGTAGCTAAATTTTGTTTTTT
>JBOFRC010000085.1:0-32076 GCA_051650825.1 Sarcina sp.
AGAGCTCTAGTTAATACTACATACAATAATTTTTTATCTAAATCATTATCTGAATAAGTCTCTTCATTAGCATTATAAACTATAGAACAATCAAATTCTAAACCTTTAGTTAAATATGATGGTATTATTATTAAATTTAAATCTATAGTTTTATCATCATTTTTCACTAATATAAAATCATTAGTAGAATATTTTTTTATACTATCTCTTATTTTTTTACATTCACTTAGTGTTTTGCATATTATAGCAACTGATTGTTTGCCATTATCTCTAACATTTTTAACTATTTTATCTACCTGTTCTACAAAATCTTTAGAAGTTTTAAATTGATTCACTTCTGGATTCATACCATGCCTTAAAACAGGCATTGCTGGTTTAGGATAATCTTTTTGTTTTTTCAATACTTTATTTGCAAACTCTATTATTTCTACTGTACTTCTATAGCTTTGAGTTAATGTTTTATAAATCCCTTTTTCTTTATATATAGTGCTCATAATATCATTCCAAGAATTTATCCCTTTATAAGAATAAATTCCTTGACCTATATCGCCAACTATTGTAAGGCTTTTTCCTCTGCTAAGCATAGAGATTACTTCTAACTGTAATGGTGAATAATCTTGTGCTTCATCAACAACAATATGTTTATACATCATAGAATCATCTATACCCTCTATTTTAAACTTTAAATATAACATAGCGGCTAAGTCATCACTATCTATATAATTGCTTTCTACATTCTTTTTAAGATTTTCTTTTATATAATTAGTTAACTTTTCTGGGATTTTGCCAGAAGTAACTTCATCAAAAATTTCTATATTATTAAATAACTCATAATAAATATTTTTAGTACTAATACCTTTCCACTCATCAAAATATTTATTAAAAGCCGCTCTTGCTTCCTTTTTTATTTCAACTTTTTTTATATCTCTTTCATCATACAATCTTATAACTTCTTTACGTCTTTCAATTTCATCTTCTATAAGCTTTTTAGTTCTAGAAATCATATAATCATATTGAAAATCAACTTTATTTAAAACATCTAATATTTTCTCACCTAATTTTTTTTCGAAATATCTTTTTATTTCATCTTTTCTTTTATTAATAGGATAATTTATAAGATCTTTTAAAAATAATCTTTTAATTTCCATTTTACTAAATAATGAATATTTATCTATCATTATATCTTCTATATTACTATCATTTCTTTCAAGGACTCTAATATATCTATCTAAAATATTTTTAAAGGCAAAATTTCCTTTTAATTTGCTTTCATTTTTGATATATTTAATTTCACTATTATCTGATTCTTCTATTATTTTCATAAGTTTTTTGTCTTTACTTATTAAAGTGCCTTTTAAAGCTAACTTTTTCATAGCTAATTCCTCAAAAGTTATTTGCATGACTTTATCAACACCTAAATTAGGTAAAACATCTGAAATATAATCCAAGAAAATTTTATTAGGTGCAACTACTAGAATATCATTTCCATCTAAAACTTCTTTATATCTATATAATAAATATGCTAACCTATGTAGCGCAACTGTAGTTTTACCAGATCCTGCTGAGCCTTGTATCACTATAGGAAAACTTTTGTCAGATCTAATTATTTCATTTTGTTCTTTTTGTATAGTCGCAACAACATCTTTAAGTTTTTTCCCAGTACTTTCTTCTAAATTAACTTTTAAAAATTCATCTATTAATACATTTTCATCATCATTCATTGATTTTAATATAATTTCATTTATTGCTTCATCAAAATATTTATCTATAAAATCTTTATCATTATATAGGAATTTTCTCTTTAATTTTAAATCCCCTTCGATAATCCCACCTGGCGCAACATAATACGCATCACCTTGAGTTCCACTATAATACAAGTCTGATATAGGTGCTCTCCAATCTATTACTTTTTCTTCTCCATTTTTAATATCCCCAAGTCCTGTTTTTCCTATATAGAAAGTTTCAGGTTCTTTTCGATATTCTCTAAAATCAATCCTTGCAAAATAAGGTCTTTCTTTTGCTTCTTCATATGAAACCAAATTCTTTTTAACTATATTATATAACTTTTTGTTTATATCTAACTCTTGGTTATATGAACCTTTACTTTTTTTTTCAAGAATACTAACACGCTCTTTCATGTCAAACTCTTCTTGCTTGATTCTTTTTATTTCTAATTTTAACCACTTTTTAGTTTGATTTAAATATTCATTTTCATTAATTAAAATATTCTTGTCCATATATACCTCCTACACCTAATGACTACTAATTATAATAATACAAAAAAAATTTGTCAATATAATGTAACTCCTTGCATATACATTTATTACCTAATGTAATTGTTAGAAAAGGAGTTGTGTTATGAAATCTTTAATTATTAACTTTGATAACCCTATATTAAACAAATTAAATTCCAAATTAGATAATAGTTTAATTTTAAACAATCAATCTAATTCAAAATTAATAAAAAAATATATCCTCGATAATTTTATTGATACCATAATTTTTTCCGACATGATATTTGATTTAGAAAAAACAAATCATGATGAAAGCTTAACATATAAAAGCAATTATCACCTAGCTACTTTATTAGTTAACTTATCTAAGTCAGAAAATTTAACTCTAATATACTTATCCTCATACGAAGTATACGGAAATTATAAATTAACTGAATATACAGAAACTGACAATCTAGTTCCTATAAATCCTCTTGGTATTAGCCAAATGAAAACAGAAAATTTATTAGTATCAAAACTAACAAATTTTTTTATTTTGCGTTGTTCATGGATTTATGGAACTTCTAATTGTGCTGTAAAACAAATTATAGCAAATACTAATACTCCATTAATGTATGCCAATGAAAAACTCATTAATCCTACTTCAATACTAGAAATATCAATTTACATAAATAAATTGATAGAATCTAAGAAATATGGAATTTATAACTGTGCTTCACAAAATAGTTGTTCAAAATTAGAATTTACTAAGTTTATTTTCAAATTATTAAATATCAAAAAAGAAGTATTAGCAATTCCTAAAAGTATATTAACTAAACTAACTCCTTCTGCTGAAAATTCTGCTTTAAATACAAGCTTGTTAAAATCTACAATTTCCTATTCTAAAACTTGGGAAGATATATTATATAATTATATAACTACTGAGCTTATATAAGCTTAGTAGTTATACTAAAATAATTTTAGTTGCTCATTTATTTTCATGTTTTCTTTTAAATTAGATATAGTTAGTCCTATAAGACGAAGTGGCTTATTTAAGCTTATTGTACTGAAAATTTCTTTACTAAGCTGTAATATATCTACTCCACACCCAATATATTCATTATAAGATTTACTTTTTGTATAGGTCTCAAAAGTATTTGTTTTTATTTTTATTGTAATAGTCTTAAATAAAATATTATTAGTTTTTATATAAGTTTCTATTTCATAAGAAAATTTCTCTAATTGATACAATAAAATTTTCATATCTATGACATCATCATTAAAAGTAACCTCTTTTCCAAATGATTTCCTATCATGTATAGGAATCACTGGTCTATTATCTATACCTCTAATTTGATTAAATATATCATCTCCAAACTTCCCTAATATATTATTAAGATAACTTTTAGAAAGCTTATGTAAATCTTTTACTTTATAAATCCCAAGCAAATTCAATTTCTCTATTGATTTATTTCCTAAACCATTTATTTTGCTTATATCTAAATTTTTCAAAATAGAATTTGCATCTTCTTCTTTTATCATCATTATACCATTAGGTTTATTCCATTCAGATGCAAGTTTTGCTAGAAATTTATTATATGAAATTCCAGCTGAAACTGTTAAACCAACTTTTTCTTTAATTTCTTTTTTTAACTTCAATGCAAATTTTATAGGATCTATGTTTAAATCACTGATATCAATATAAGCTTCATCAATACTAACTTTTTCAACTAACGTAGTATAGCTAAAAAATATTTTAAAAATCTCCTTTGATGCCTGTATATATTTACCCTTATTTATTGGCACTGTAATTAAATTGCTGCATAATGATTTTGCCATAAATAGAGGCATTGCTGATTTTATTCCATATTTTCTTGCCTCATAAGATGCTGTAGTTACGACACCTCTATCGCTTCCTCCTACGACTATAGGTTTGCCTTTAAGGTTTGAATTATCCCTAATTTCTACAGAAGCGAAAAATGCATCTACATCTATATGTAATATAATTCTCTTTTCCTGCATAAAGTCCTCCTAATTTAGAATAAATTATAAAAAAACAAGGCATATGCCTTGTTCTTATTCAAAATCCTCTTCTACTAATTCAAACATTTCAGTAGCTCTATCTGTATACATTACGCCTTCTAAATGATCTATTTCATGCAAGAAACATCTTGCTAATAATCCCTCTGCCTTATATTGTAATAGTTGTCCATTCTCGTCAAATGCTTCTAATTCTACTTTATTAGATCTTTCAACTAATCCTTCATGCATTACATAACTTAGACACCCTTCATAGTCTACATTTGTTTTTCTTGAAGAATACGTAACTACTGGATTTATTAAAATGTATTCATTTACGCCATCTTGAAAATTTATATAAATAACTCTTTTATTAACCCCTATTTGCGGAGCAGCAAGTCCTATTCCTTCAACGGTAGCTAATGTATCCTTTAAATCTTGTATTAATTCTTGCGCATCTGAGATATTTTCTACCTCATCTGATATTTTAGCTAAACGCTCATCACCTAATTGTATTATTTCTTTGATAGCCATTTTTAAATTGCTCCTTTCAAATTTATCCTATATCATCTTAACTTTAATTATATTAAACCATATTTTAATATAATTTTCATTAATTAATTTAAAAATTTGCAAAATATAGTATTAGTTATTTATAAAATACTAGCTAAAATATTTAATCCATCTAATAACTCATCATCAGATATTGTAAGAGGTGGCAATAAGCGTATAGTATTTTGTCCAGCAGTTAATACTAAAAGTCCATTATTTTGAGCATTATCTATCAGTTTTTGTAAATCTCCCTTAATTTCTATACCTATCATTAAACCTAACCCTCTAACTTCTACTATATTAGATTTATTAAGCTTTTCAAAAAATTCAAATATTAACTTACTCTTTCTTTTTATTTCCTTCAAAAAATCTTTATTATAAAAATGATCTAACACAATATTCCCAATAGCTGTTGAAAGCGGATTACCACCAAATGTTGAACCATGATCACCTATATTAAGAACTTTTTCTGTTTTAGCCCCACACAAAATAGCACCTATAGGAATCCCTCCCCCTAAACCTTTAGCTAAAGTTACTATATCTGGCTTTACATTAAAATATTCATAACAACAAAAATACCCTGTTCGCCCTATTCCTGTTTGTACTTCATCAAAGATTAAAAGTATATCTTTTTGTACACACAATTCACTTATTTTAGTTACAAACTCTTTCTTAATGGGTACTACTCCACCTTCCCCTTGAATACCTTCAATCATAATTGCACATATAGTATCATCTATAGCTTCTTCTAATTCTTCTATAGTATTAATTGTTAAATTTTTAAATCCATCTGGGAATGGATAAAAATATTGGTGAAATTTCTCTTGTCCTGTAGCCATTAAAGTTGCAAGAGTTCTACCATGAAACGATTTATTAAGCGTCAATATTGTCCCTCTCCCTATTCCATATTTATCATAACTATATTTTCTCGCTATTTTTATTGCACCTTCATTACTTTCTGCTCCAGAATTTGAGAAAAATACCTTTTTAAGCCCTGATAATTCAACTAACTTTTTAGCTGCATTAATTGAGTTTTCATTTAAAAATACATTTGATGTATGCATAATTTTTTTTACTTGCTCAATCACTGTATTTATTATTTTTTCATTATAATATCCTAATGAATTAACTCCTATTCCAGATGTAAAATCTATATATCTTTTTCCATTAATATCAAAAAGACAACTATTAAAGCCTTTATCTATAACAATATTTTTAAATGCATATGAATTAACTAAATATTCTTTATGCATCTCTACATACTTATTCACTCTTAATCCTCCCCTTCTATCATAGTACCCACTCCAAGTTCTGAAAAAAGCTCCAATAGAATAGTGTGTGGTATACGCCCATCTATAATATGCGCTTTACTAACACCTTCTTTTAAAGCATCTATACAACAATCAACTTTAGGAATCATCCCCCCACTGACAATTCCATCATCGATTAAATCTTTTACGGCGCTTATTGTTGTTTTAGAAACTAAAGTATCATTATCTTCTATATCTAATAAAATTCCTGAAACATCTGTTAATAATATAAGTTTTTCAGCATCTATTGCTGCTGCAATTTTCGCTGCTGCAGTATCAGCATTTACATTATAAATATTGCCATCTTCCCCCATTGCTACAGTTGCTACAACACTTATATAATTATTTTCAAGTGCATCTTTGAGAACTTTTGAATTAACACTTTCAACACTTCCAACAAACCCCAAATCTATAATACTATCTTTTTTAGTACTTTTAATCATACTTCCATCTATTCCACACAAACCAATAGCATTGCCACCATTTCTGTTTATAAGTGATACAAGTTCTTTATTTACCTTACCTGCTAATACCATCTGAACTACTTCCATAGTTTCCTCATCAGTATATCTTAATCCATCTATAAACTCTGATTTTTTTCCTATTTTTTTTAAAAACCCATCTATATCTGGTCCCCCACCATGTACTAATACAACTTTTATCCCAACACAACTCATTAAAACTATATCTTTTATAACAGCTTCTTTTAATGTTTTATTTTTCATTGCATTCCCACCATACTTAACAACTATAACTTTTTCATTATACTCTTGTATATATGGTAATGCTTGAATTAATGTATTCGCTTTATCTAAATTACTTATTTTCATATTAATAGCCCCCTTATATATGAAAGTTAAAGCTAATCTTAAGTTCTATAATCCCCATTAATTCTTACATATTCATAAGTCAAATCACATCCAAAAGCATTTCCACTACTAATTCCATTTTTTAAATTAACTATTATATTAACCTCAGGATTATCTAAAACAATTTTTGCCTTGTCTTCATCAAAAATTATAGGTGTTCCTTCTTTAAATACTTCTAAAAAACCTTTAGAACTTTCAATTGCTATATCAACACTATTTAAATCAAATTTTATATTACTATATCCTAATGCACATAATATTCGACCCCAATTTGCATCATTTCCAAACATAGCTGTTTTAACTAAATTAGATTGAATAACATTTTTAGCTAATTGCACCCCTTCTTTTTCATCACTCACCCCTTTCACTGTACATTCTATTAGTTTAGTTGCTCCCTCTCCATCTTTTGCAACTAATTTAGCAAGCTCAGTCAAAACATATTCGAGTCCTTCAATAAATAACTTATAATTTTGATTTTCTTCAATTATACATTGATTACCGGCTAAACCATTAGCTAATATTAAAATTGTATCATTAGTACTTTGATCCCCATCTACACTAATTCTATTAAAACTTTTGTCAGTAGCATATCTTAAAGCTTTTTCTAACATATTACTACTTATATCACAATCAGTAGTTACAAATCCAAGAGTTGTAGCCATATTAGGGTTTATCATACCTGAACCTTTTGCCATTGCTCCTATCGTTACTATTCTCTCATCAATATTGATTGCTATTGCTACTTCTTTTTTTATTAAATCTGTAGTCATTATTGCTTCTCTAGCATAGATATTCCCTTTTTTATCTAAACTTTTAATGAGTTTGCTAACATTATTATCTATTTTTTCTATATTTAAAGGGACTCCTATTACCCCTGTAGATGCAACCAAAACATTTTCTTTTTTCACTTTAGATTCTCTTTGCACATATTCTGTCATTTTATATGCTTTCAATAAGCCATCTTCACCAGAACAAGTATTTGCATTTCCACTATTTATAATAATAGCTTGTGCTTTTTTATCCGCTAAATGATCTTGACAAACATAAATAGGATTTCCTTTAACGATATTCTGTGTATAAACGCCTGCTGCATTAGCTATATGTTCAGAATAGATAAGTGCTAAATCTAATTTTTCTTTTCTTTTTTTTATTCCACAATGTATCCCTGAAGCTAAAAAACCTTTTGGCTCTGTAACGCCACCTTTTAAAATTTTCATATACCCTCCAACTTTTAAAATACTTTTGCAATTAAATCTATTCCTGTATTTTCAGGAATACCCAAAATTAAATTCATATTTTGAACTGCTTGACTTGCAGCACCCTTCATCATATTATCTATACAAGATATTACTATAACTCTATTATTTAATTCATCTAAATGAATTGATATATGACAATAATTTGCTCCTATAACATTTCTAATACTAGCTATTTTTCCAAGATCTAAAATGCAAACAAATTGTTCATTTTTATAAAAATCAAGATACTCTTGATGCAACTTTTCTAAAGAAATATTTTCTTTTAAATCAAAATATATAGCCGACAAAATACCACGATTAACAGGTATTAAACTAGTTGTAAATGTTATTCGTTGCTTACTCTTACTAAATTCATTTATAACTTGCTCAATTTCTGGAATATGACGATGATCTCTTCCTATAGAGTATGAAGTGAAATTTTCACTGCAATTAATATAATGAGTTTTGCTATTAGCACTTTTACCTGAACCTGTCACTCCTGATTTTGAATCAATTATTATACTGTTTTGCTTGACCAAATCCAATTTTATAGAAGGTACAAGGGCAAGTAATATGCTAGTTGGATAACATCCAGGATTAGCAATTATTTTTTGGTTTATTATTTTTTTTCTATGAAGCTCCGGTATACAATATATTGCGTTATCATGTAAATGCTTATTAGTATATATCCCCCCGTAAAAACTTTTATAATCCTCTTCATTCTCCAATCTAAAATCTGCACCCATATCAATTAAAATTTTATTTTTCCTTAGTATTTTTTCTGCTAAGTTTTCACTTAGTCCATGAGGAACAGCTGTAAAAATTATATCTGAATTTTCAATAATTATATCTACTTCTTCAAATCTTAAATCACATATTCCAAGAAAATTACTATATACATCTGAAATCTTTTTTCCTATATTAGTAGTAGATGCTATACCTTCTAAATCTACTGCTTGATGTCTTAATAATATTCTTATAAGCTCTATTCCAACAAATCCTGTAGCTCCAATTATCCCAACTTTCTTTTTCACTTTAAACACCTAATTTCTTTATCTGAGTTTCTATATAAAGTTTTAAATTATTGACTTGTTCTAAATTTCTTATATAACTTGGTCCACCAACTACAGATCTTTCTTGTATACAATTCTCCAAATCTATTGCATCATATGCTTGTTCTTCAAATACATTCGAAAATTGTCCCATCTCCCCTAGACTCAAATCTTCAAGGGCTTTATTTTCACTTATACAATAAAAAACCATTTCTCCAATTATTTTATGTGCATCTCTAAAAGCAACACCTTTTTTTACTAAATAATCAGCTAAATCTGTGGCATTTAAAAATCCTCTTTTACAAGCATTTAACATATTATCTTTATTTACTTTCAATGTTTTTATCATTTTACTAAATATAGATAAACTCAATTTAAAATTATCTATAGAATCAAAAATCAATTCTTTATCTTCTTGCATATCCTTGTTATATGCTAACGGAAGAGACTTCATCATACTTAAAAGAGCCATAAGATTTCCATATGTTCTACCACATTTCCCTCTAACTAATTCAGCTACATCAGGATTCTTTTTTTGAGGCATGATTGATGAACCTGTTGCAAATGAATCATCTAAATCAATAAAATTAAATTCTGATGAACACCATAATATTATTTCTTCACTAAATCTTGATAAATGCATCATTGCGATACTAATTCCACTTGCAAGTTCTATAACAAAATCTCTATCAGAAACCGCATCTACACTATTCATAGCTATTTTTTCAAAACCTAATAATTCTTTCGTATATTCTCTATCAATATTGTACGTTGTAGTTGCTAAAGCTCCACTACCTAAAGGTAACACATTAGTTCTTTTATAAACATCATCAAATCTTTCTAAATCTCTTTTAAACATTTCTGAATATGCTAATAAATGGTGTGCAAATGTTATAGGCTGTGCCCTTTGCAGGTGAGTATACCCTGGCATAATTGTACTTAAGTTTTGTCTTATTTTTTGCTCTAATATTTCCTGCAAATTTAATATTAATTGCTTAATTTCCTTAATTTGTACCATTAAATACATTCTCGTATCAAGAGCAACTTGATCATTTCTACTTCTAGCTGTGTGTAATTTTTTTCCTATATCTCCAATTTCATCTATTAGAAGAGATTCTATATTCATATGAATATCCTCTTGATTCTTTGAAAGTACTATTTCGCCACTTTCTATTCCCTCATTTATCTTTTTTAATCCTTTAATTATAGTATTTGCTTCATTCTCCTCTATAATATTACATTTGCTAAGCATCTTAACATGAGCTATACTACCTTGAATATCCTGTTTATACATTCTATAATCTACATAAAGCGATGAATTAAAATCATTTAACTCATCACTTACTTCTTTTTGAAACCTTCCTGACCATAACTTCATAATATCCCCACCTCATTATATAAGTAATAGCTTGTCTATTTTAGACAAGCTATAGAAATTTAAAATGCTTATTTAAAATAATTCTTTCTTTTTTTTGCTACAACAGTTGCCGGAAGCCCAAATAAATTTATAAATCCTTCTGAATCTTTTTGATCGTAGACCTCATCTTCATCAAATGTTGCTATTTCTTCATCATATAATGAATATTCAGAACTAATCCCAGCTGTTATAATATTTCCTTTATAAAGTTTTAAAGTTACCTCCCCTGTAACAAATTCTTGAGTTTTATCAACAAAATTCATAAGAGCTTCTCTAAGTGGTGTATACCACTTTCCAAAATAAACCATCTCCCCCAACTTTCTACCTATATTTTCCTTATAGTGCATAGTATCTCTATCTAATGTTAAGGTTTCTAGCTCTTTATGTGCATAATATAAAATACTTCCTCCAGGAGTTTCATAAACACCTCTTGATTTCATTCCTACAAGTCTATTTTCAACTAAATCTACTATCCCTATACCGTTTTCTCCACCTAATTTATTAAGCTTTTGAATTAATTCAACTGGCTCATACTTAATTCCATCAATTTTCATTGGAATTCCTTTTTCAAAAAATATTTTTACATAAGTCTCTCTATCAGGAGCATGTCTAGGGCTAACTCCTAATTCTAAAATAGAGTCATAGTTAGGTTCATTACAAGGATTTTCTAAGTCTAACCCTTCATGACTTAAATGCCATAAATTTTTATCTTTACTATAACTAGTTTCCTTAGTCATTGGAATATCTATATTTTTTGAAATTGCATATTCAATCTCTTCATCTCTAGATTTTATATCCCATATTCTCCATGGAGCTATTATTTTCATATCTGGTGCAAAAGCTTTTATTGCCATTTCAAAACGAACTTGGTCATTACCCTTACCAGTGCATCCATGAACTATTGCATCAGCTCCTTCTCTTCTAGCAATTTCAACAAGACGTTTTCCTATTATAGGTCTAGCAAACGCTGTTCCTAACAAATACTTTTCTTCATACTTAGCATTAGCTTTTAGGCATGGAAAAATAAAATCTTCTACTAATTCCTGTTTTAAATCTTCAATATATAAATTACTCGCCCCTGTTTTTTTAGCCTTTTCATATAAAGGCTCTAATTCTTTACCTTGCCCAACATCTCCAGCAACTGCTATAACCTCACATCCGTAATTTTCTTTAAGCCATTGTATTATTATTGATGTGTCTAATCCACCTGAATAGGCTAAAACAACTTTTTTAATTCCTTTCATATTTGCCCCCTTTAAAAAAATCCTTTATTTTCCATTTTATAAATATTATAGTATTTTTATACATAAAATACAAGCTTTTTTTATAAATATACGTTATTAAGTGAATATTTATGTATTTTTAAAATAATTATTAGATTTCATTTATCTTATATAACAAAAAAACTATTATGTTGAAGTAACTTCAACATAATAGTTTTTTTGCTTAAACATTTATTCTCCTTGATTTAAACAAACTGAAAAAATATGACATTTATTTTTGTCATTTTTTTCTTCTGATAACATTTCATATTTTTTAACTAAAGCTCTCATTTCTAAATCAAATTCTTTGAAAAGTCTCTCATCAATGCACATATCTCTAAAAATAACTGAAATAGCATTATTTTCATTATTATGATCAACTTTTTTCATTAAAGTATCAATAGATTTTTCTTTAGACTTATCATAATACTCATTAACTATATTTAAAATTTGAGATTTATATACTTTTTTTGTTTGATTATTAATTTCCTCAGCTTCAATAACAAAATTTTCTGCTGTTAAATAATAATACTTAGCAATAATCCCTTTAATTTCTTTAGTTCTAACAAGCTCTAATATGCCTACTTTTTCTAACTTTTTAATATGGTAATGAACTTTTGCAGGAACTTCACCTAAATAATCTGCTATTTCTTTAACAGTTGCTGCTTCTTTTGTATTTCTTAAAAAACTTATAATTCTAAGTCTATATGGATCAGAATATGCCTTTATCTGATCAATTCCAACCAACTTCATAATTTCTTTCATAAACATTCCCCCTATATTTATTACAAAATCTGAAAACCTTTCCTAAATTATACCATATATGTAAACTTAATAATATAATCTACTGGTAAAAAAAGCTACTTATTAAAAGACTTTTTTTCATTTGTATATGTTTTGTATATAACATTTAAAAAAGACACCCTTTTGGGTGTCTTTTAAGATCTTTCTTGAATTATAGACTTTACTTTCATAAGTCTTGTTAATGCTGATCTCTCATTTTCATCAAGTTTCATTCTAATGAATCTTATAGTTTCCTTTAATTGAGGAATAGTCATATATTCTAATGCATTAACTCTTCTTCTAGTCTTTTCTATTTCATCTGCCATTAATTGACATGATTTCTCTACTTCTGCAAGTTCTAAAAGCTTTGGTAATATAGTATACAACTTACCTATCGCATCATCAAGTTCAGCTGAAGTATTTGCAAAACCATATGGATAAATACTTCCTTCGTCACCTTCAAGTTCTCTCTTAAAGTTCATCATAGGAACATTTACACTCATAATATTTTTATTACTAACTTCAACCTTTATATTATCTTTAGGATATGAAATTGCCTCTTCTAAGAATTCTGAACTCATTCCTGCTCTTGCCATTACAAAATCCTTTAATGATCCACCAAGTTCAGCTTCAACATCTTGTCTTAACTGATTATTAAATTTAACAAGATCTATAAATTGTCTTACAAGTTCATCTTGTTTATCCTTTAATAACTTGTGTCCTCTAGTAGCTGTAACTAATCTTTTTTTTAGCTTAGATAACTCCATTCTAGTAGGATTGACATTTAATTTTTGTGCCATAAGCTATTCATCCTCTCCTACAGGCATATACTTTTCAAGATATTCATCTCTGATTCTCTTAAGTTCTGTCTTAGGTAATATTTTAAGAAGTTTCCATCCTAATTCTAATGTATCTTCTATAGATCTATTAGTTGTAAATCCTTGTGATACATATTCTTTTTCAAAAGCTTCAGCAAATTTTGCATAAGCCTTATCAGCATCAGATAATGCACTTTCTCCAAGAATTGCAGCAAGTTCTTTAGCTTGCTTTCCTTGTGCATATGATGAGAATAATTGGTTCATAGTATCTGCATGATCTTCTCTAGTTTTACCCTTTCCAATCCCTTTATCCTTAAGTCTTGAAAGTGATGGTAAAACATCTATTGGTGGCATAATACCTTTAGTATATAATTCTCTAGAAAGTATTATTTGTCCCTCTGTAATATATCCTGTTAAATCAGGAATTGGATGTGTTTTATCATCTTCTGGCATTGTTAATATAGGAATTTGTGTAATTGAACCTTCCTTCCCGACTAATCTACCAGCTCTTTCATATAAAGTTGAAAGGTCTGTATATAAATAACCTGGATATCCTCTTCTTCCAGGAACTTCTTTTCTAGCTGCTGACACTTCTCTTAACGCTTCACAATAATTTGTAATATCTGTCATTATAACAAGTACATGCATTCCTTTTTCATATGCTAGGAACTCAGCTGCTGTAAGTGCCATCCTTGGTGTTGCTATTCTTTCAATAGCGGGGTCTGAAGCTAGATTCATAAATAATACTGAATTATCTATTGCTCCTGTACTTTCAAATTCCTCAACGAAAAATTCTGCTTCTTCAAATGTAATACCAATAGCTGCAAAAACTACAGCAAATTTAGTATCTGAATTTAAAACTTGTGCTTGTCTTGCAATTTGTGCTGCAAGCTGCGCATGTGGAAGACCAGCTCCTGAAAATACAGGTAACTTTTGTCCTCTAACAAGAGTATTAAGCCCATCAATCGCTGAAATACCTGTTTGTATAAATTCTGACGGATAGTTTCTTGCAACTGGATTAATAGCCTCACCATTTATATCTTTTCTAGCTTCTGGAATAATTTTAGGTCCATTATCTTTAGGTTTTCCCATTCCATCAAAGACTCTTCCAAGCATATCTTCTGATACTGCAAGTTCTAATGGTCTTCCTAAAAATCTAGCTTTTGTACCTTTTATATTAATTCCTGATGATCCTTCAAAAATCTGTACCATGGCTTTATCACCATTAACTTCAAGAACTTTTCCTCTTCTCATTTCACCAGTTTGAAGTTCAATTTCAACTAGTTCATCATATTTTACACCTTCAACACCTTCAACAGCCATTAAAGGTCCTACAACTTCTGTTACTGTTCTATATTCTTTAAGCATCTAGAACCCCTCCTTCGCTGATTAACTCATCTATCGCTTTTCTTAACACAGTTATTGTATCATCTATTTTTGATAGTTCTTCTTCTGGAACATATTTGCTTCTTGCAATTCTATCTCTTACTTCAAGATTTAATATTTTATCAAGATATACTCCAGCTTCTAATGCTCTTTCTGCTTCTCCTTGGAATGATAAAACAGCTTTTAACATTTTATACTGCTTACCAAGTGATGCATAAGTATCTATTTCATGGAATGCATTTTGTTGTAAGTAATCTTCTCTTATTGATTTAGCTACCTCTAACTTTAATCTATCCCCTTCTGATAAAGCATCTATACCAACAAGTCTAACTATTTCTTGAAGATTAGCTTCTTCTTGTAATAACGCCATCGCTTCTGTTCTAATTTTTGACCAATCATCAGCTACATTTTCATCCATCCATTTACCCATTTTATCTAAATATAGTGAATATGAACTTAACCAGTTAATTGATGGGAAATGTCTTTTATATGCAAGTTGAGCATCAAGTCCCCAGAACACTTTAACTATTCTAAGTGTTGATTGAGTAACTGGCTCTGATATATCTCCTCCTGGTGGAGATACTGCTCCTATAGCTGTAACAGCTCCCTGTCTTCCTTCTTTTCCAAGTGTTATAACTTTACCTGCTCTTTCATAGTAATCAGCAAGTCTTGATCCAAGATATGCTGGATATCCTTCATCTCCTGGCATCTCTTCAAGTCTACCAGACATTTCTCTTAATGCTTCAGCCCATCTTGATGTTGAATCAGCCATTATAGAAACTGAATATCCCATATCTCTAAAGTATTCTGCTATTGTAATACCTGTATAAATAGAAGCTTCTCTAGCTGCAACTGGCATATTAGATGTATTTGCTATAAGAACTGTTCTCTTCATAAGACTTTGACCTGTCTTTGGATCCTTAAGTTCTGGAAACTCATTAAGAACATCTGTCATTTCATTTCCACGCTCTCCACATCCAACATAAACAACTATTTCTGCATCTCCCCATTTAGCAATTTGATGTTGAACAACTGTTTTACCAGCTCCAAAAGGTCCTGGTACAGCTGCTGCTCCACCTTTAGCAACAGGGAAGAATGTATCTACTACTCTTTGTCCAGTTGTCATAGGCTCAACTGGATTTAACTTTCTCGCATATGGTCTTCCTTTTCTTACTGGCCATTTTTGCATTAAAGTTAACTCTTTCTCACCTTTAGAAGTTTCAACTATAGCCACAACTTCATCAACAGTAAATTCTCCTGATTTAATTTCCTTTATTTTTCCTTCTATTCCGTAAGGTACCATTATTCTTTGTTCTACAACTGGAGTTTCTTGTACTGTACCAATTATATCACCACTTTGCACTTCATCTCCAATTTTAACTACAGGTACAAACGCCCATTTTTTCTCTCTATTTAATGATTTAACCTCTACACCTCTTGTAAGAAAGTTACTTCCTGCTGCTTTAAGAAAAGCATCAAGTGGTCTTTGAATTCCATCAAACATTGATTCTATAAGACCTGGTCCAAGTTCAACTGATAAAGGTTCCCCTGTTGTAATAACAGGATCTCCAGGACCTATTCCTGATGTTTCTTCATAAACCTGTATAGATGCCTTATCGGATCTCATCTCTATAATTTCTCCAATAAGACCTTTTTCTCCAACTTTTACAACGTCAAATATATTCGCTTCTTCCATTCCCTCAGCAACAACAAGAGGTCCTGCAACTTTTACAATTCTTCCTATTTTCAAGTTTTCCAACCTACCTTCCTATAAAATATTAACACCAACTGCTTTTTCTACGTTATTAGAAATTCTCTTAGAACCTATGTTTAAAGTTCCCTGATTACTTGGAATCAATATAACAGCAGGAAGCAATTTTTTATTATATCTTTCTATAGTTTCTTCTATATCTTTAGCAACGTGTTCTGTAACAAATATTACTGCATAATCTGTCATAGCTAGTCTATCTATTGTTTTTCTAGCTTCTTCAACTTCAACTACGGGAAATACATCTACACCTAAAGCTTTAAAAGCTAAAACCGAATCCTTATCTCCAACAACACCTATTTTCTTATACATATGCATCACGCAGCCTTTCTCTTATTACTTCTTCAGTAATATTATTAAGCTTACCAACCATAATAGTTCTTATTTGTTTAATTTCATTTTCTTTAGCATATACATATGCTAAAACTGGCATCGGTCCTGATGTTATAAATTTAGCATTTTTCATCATCGCCATAATATAATTATCAATTAATTTTTCTAAAGTACTTACTGACTGAGTCTCTGTAAATTCAGATATTCCTTCTTTTAAAATATTTTCATAATTTGTATATGCAAGCTTAGTTGAAACATTTTCTACAGACTCATTTAAAAGTGTAACATACTTATCAAAATCAATGCTTCCACCTTCAATTAAAATATCAGCAAGAAAATCTCTTTTTTTATTCTGTTTTTTCACTCTTAATAAAGTTTTTATATTAGTAAGATCAATTAAACTTGTAATATATTTATCTATTGAAATATTCTTTATTTCTTTCGCAGTATTTACTATAGCTTTAAATTGATATTTATCTATTATTGTATCTATTCTCTGTGGATCTTTAGTATTGTTAAAATCCGCTAACACAATTTCTATACACTCTCTCATTAATTTATCTAAATCTCTATAATATTCATTATCTATAGCATATTTTAATTTATCTATACCTACTGTCCCTATTGGTATTATCATATAAGAAAAATCTTTTGCTAATATTTTTGCTTTAATAAAAACTTTTAAGTTATGATAATCATATTTTAAAGACATGATATCAATAATTTCTCTTACTGGACATATCTTGTAGAGATTTTCATAAACGGCTATTAATTCTTTAGATAAAATTTCTTCATATGCAGTTGCATTTTTAACATCTAACATATGTGTACTATAATCAGTTTCTTGTAAAACTTTTAAAGAATCTAATGATGATTTTGCATCTATCATTCTATCTATTTTAGATTTATCAAGGAGTCTAGTTTCAAGTACTCTAAGTCTTGGTAAGACTTGTGCAAATTGCATATCATCCATCTAATCGCCTCCTTAATTGAACATAATATTAGCAATTTCAAATTCCATTTCTTCTCTTAGCGCTTCAACTAATGAATCAAATGTATTATTAACTTCTATTCCATCTTTTTCTATGATGAAACCTCCATCAAAATTTCTAATTTCCTTAGAAATAGTAAGTTTTCCAACTTTATTCAAAGTTTTTAACTTTTCATTTAATTTATCAACAACTTCTTGTGTAATTACTTTTTTATCTACTTCTCTTATAATTAGACTTTCATCACCAACTATATTAGAACTTAAAATTTTTGCTTCTACAAAATTTAAAAGCTCTTCATTTGACATTGAACAAAGATTTTCTTTAGCTAATACAAAAACTTTTTCTATCATATTTTGTTTAGCTACAAGTTTGTCATTTCTTACTTTTAAAGCAGCTCCTGATAAAACTCTTTCAGCTTTTTTAACTGCTTCTTTTTTAGCTTTTTCTATTAAATCAGCAGCATCTTTATCTGCTGCTGATTTTTTTTTATTTATGATAACAGTTGCATTCTTTTTAGCATCTGCTAGTATTGACTCTTTTTGTACTTCTGCATCTTTTTTGATTTTAGAAGTTATCTGTTGTAAATTTGACATACCTTCACTTCTCCAATCTTAATTTAGTTTAACTAATACTACTTAATTAAAGTTGTAACACCATTTACTAATAAGAATGAGATAACGAATCCAAGTAATGCATATGTTTCAACCATCGCTGCAAAAATTATACCTTTTGTTGTATGCTCTGGTCTTTTAGCTAATATTTGTATACCTGCTGCTGCTGCTTTACCTTGAGCAATTCCTGACCAAAGACCTGCGATACCTACTGGTAAACAAGCAAATAATAAGTAGAAACCTTGTGATAAGTTAACTCCGTTACCTAAAGCGTTAAATACTAAGAACCCTATAACGAATCCATATAATCCTTGTGTACCTGGTAAAAGTTCAAGAACTAAAGCCTTACCAAACTTTTCTGGCTCTTCTGTAACTAAACCTGCTGCTGACTGACCAACTATTCCAACCCCTTTAGCTGATCCTATTCCTGATAGACCTACTGCTAAAGCTATTCCTAATGCTCCAAATATCACACCACCGTGTTGTGTAAAGAACGTAATCCAATTTTCCATAATTAAAATCCTCCTAAATTGTCTTTTCTTAATTAATTTTTTCTTTTTTTACATCAATAAAATTATTAACAGTTTTGAATGGGTTAAATGCTCTACCCCCACCCTCATAGAATTTTGAGAAAAATTCTACATATTGTAATCTAGCTGTATGAACATAAGCTCCAAGTAATGATAATCCCATATTAAATATATGTGCTAATATAAATATTACTGGTGCTATTAATAGTGAACCTAATCCATCTGGAAGCATTCCTATTATAAGGTTAAGTGCAGCTGCTATAGATCCACCAGCTATACCTAAAGCCATAAGTCTTGTATATGAAACAAGATCTCCTACATAGTTAGTAACACCATATAATGCATAAGCACCTTGTCCAAGTTTAGCTCCCATAGTCTTTTCAGCTCTACCTTGTGTAAGAATGATAATCGCTGAACCAGCTACTGCAAGTCCTATACCTACTGTTTTTAAGAATCCATCAGCAAGTAACATTGCAAGCCCTGATAAAAGCATAAGCCATGAACCTACATCAAAGAAAGCAAATAAATATTGTTTATTTCTAATTAGCATGTAAGCTTTTGTGAATAATCCAAATAATATTTGGATAACACCAAGCCCGACTGATAGTAAAAGTAGTGTATTAGTATCTCTACCTGGATTTATTAAACCTATTCCAAGAGTTTTTTCAAGGTCTATACCAAATGCAGTTCCAAATACAAGACCTGCTACACATGTAGCTAAACTTAGCCACATAAAGAACTTAACAAACGATCTTTTTGCTTTATCTAATTTAAAGAACTTAAGAGCTAATATACTACCTATGAATAAAACTAAACCATACCCAAAATCTGCAACCATTATTCCAAAGAATATCATATAAAATGGTGTTAAAAATGGTGTTGGATCTATTTCATCATACATTGGCAGACTATACATTTCTGTTATAGAATCAAAAGCTGCCGCTGGACCTTTATTTTTTAATTTAATAGGCACATTTACAACTTCTTTTTCTTGAACATCTTCAAATGTTAAATAATAAGCATCTCCTGCAACTTCTTTTAGAACACCTTCTATAGTTTCATTTTCTTCTATAGGAGCCCACCCCTGAAGTAAGATAGTATTATCTGTTGCTAAGAAGTTTTTATCAGCTTCTTTTCTGATTAATGTGTTTTGATAATATTCAAATGCTAGTTCTAATACTCTTTTTTCCTCATTAAATTCAGATAAAGTTTTTTTAATTTCTAATTTACTAGCATTTATATTTTTTATTTCACCTTCAAAAGATGAAATTATTTCTTTTGGAATACCATCAAATTTTGTTTGAAATATTGAATATCCAAAAGTTTTTAACGTTTCATTTAATCTTTCATCATCTTCTTTTAATGATATTGCAAAAAGATATGAATCTTGATTTGTTTCTGATATCCATTCAATATAAATATTTTCAAAATTTGAACTTAATTCTTTATTTACTAATTCTTTATTTTGCTTTGATACACTTCCTAAAAATGCACTTGTTAATTTTAATTTCTTCAATTCACCTAATGGTGCATCAAATCCCTCTATAGGTTTTAATGTTTCAACTTCACTCTCTAATTTATTTTTTTCATTATCTAAATTTGAAAGCTTAAGTTCCATCTCTTTAACTTTTGAGTAAACATCTTCCCAATTACTAGCTAAAACTTTTTCTTCTAATTGGTTTAAAGTTAAACTTTCTTTCCCCTGTCTCAGTGCTTTTAGACCACCAACTTCTTTCACATAATCTTTTAGAAAAGCTAAACTTGACTTAGTTTTAGAAACATATTCTTCTATTTTCAAAGTTTCTTCATCCATGTTTAGTTTCTTTAAATCTGCTAAAACTTCATTTGTTTCTAATAAATCTTCATTTTGAAGATTTATAAATTCAACTTCTGAATTTCCTTGAAGTTTTTCTAGAAGCTTTTCTTTTTCTGATTCAAAGGTAAGTAAGGTGAATTTATTCATTTTAACTATTGCCATGAATATTCACAATCCTCTCAATTACTAATTTAACTGCTTGGTCAATTTTTTCTTGCTCAAGACTAGTTATAGATTTGCAATCTTTTTCACCTTTTTCAAATAACTTCTCTGCTTCAATATTAGCGCTTGTAACAGCAGCATCTATTATTTCTTGCCCCTCGCTCTTTGCATTATCTAAGATAGACTTGCGAGTTTGTTCTGCATCTAGAGTAGCTTTTGAAATAATTTCTTTTGCTTCTTTATTAGCATTTATAATAATTTCCCTTGCAAGTTGTTCGGTATTTTTAATTTCACTAATTATTTCTACTGCCAAAATTTCACCACCTTCTATAAATAATTATAGCATATTAATCTCCTTATTAAAAGGTATTGATTAACACTTAAATATAGTATTGATTAACACTTAATCTAATTATTATTATACACAAATTGAATTTAAATTCAATATCATATTTCTCATAAATACTATATATAGAGCATTGTTAACACATTATTTTCTTTTTAGAAACTTATTTTTAATAAAGGTTATTAATTATTAAATTCATAAAGCTAAGAATTCTTTTTTCATGCTTTTTATCTATATTAAGACAAATCTTTTTTTATTTTTTAAATCATTTCATTAATAATATTAAAATCTACTTTTTAATTGCCTTTATATAAATTATTCCATCCCAAACCATTTTTTCTTCTATATAAAACTTACTAGAAACTATTTTCATACAATCACTAATATTAAAGTCACTAAATGGATTCAAATTCATATATACAAACTCATCTTCACTATTATCCGGAAGCTTTACTATAATTTTATCGTAAACTATTTCTTTTTTTCTTTTTACTCTTTCCCATAAATAAATATAACTATTAGTTCTAAGTTTAGCATATAAATCATTTATTACTTGTTTTCTCTCTTCTACAGTTAATAGTCCTAAAGAAAAAAATATGGTTGCAACCTCATAATTCATATTATTTTTATCAATTTCTTGATTAAAATTTTCATTATTTTTATTAAGTAAATTGTAGATTATATTGTTATTGATACTTACATCTAATACCGATCCTTGAATATCTAAATAATTTAAATTTACTAAACTTCTTTTAGGATTTATTTTCATAATTACTCATCTCCCCAAAATATACTATAATTAAGTTTACATATTTTGGAATATTAAATCAATAGATTACTTTACCTTCTTTATAAAAAAATCTACCATAATACCTAATAACCCTACTATCACTATTATTCCAAATACTATAACTAATTTATATTTACTAATAGAACTTTGGTTTGTAACTTTGCTTAACTTTATAAATAAACCGCTATTATTATCTAAAATAAAGATATTCTCATCTATTATTTTTATCTCTTTAATATTTAAATTAGAATATTCTAATATATTTTTTTTATTGCCATAAAAATCTATATTAACTAGCACATTTTTATATTTATCATCTATAAAAGTAGAGTTTTCTGTCTCTATTATTCCATTTCTATCAACAGCTAAACTCCCTAAAGATCCAATATTATTATGCTCATAAACTGGACGTTGTAGATTTTTAGGAACTTCATTAAAAATATGTTTTATTATTTTTTCTCCTTCTTTTCTAAATTTAGGTGAATTGACTGAATCACCACCTGTATAATCTGGCCATCCATATTCACCATCTTTTTTCAATTCATATAAATAATCAGAATCACCATATAAACCTCTCTCACCTTTATTTTCTATACCTCCAACAGACATTAATATCTTATTTTTAGAATCATAATCTATTCCTTCTACATTTCTAATTCCAGTAGCATATATTTTACTTTTCTTACTATCTAAGTTAAATTCAATAACACTAGCAGTTGCAAAAATGCTAGTTTGTAGTTTTTCATTTTTTCTAATTTGCTGTCCAAATGGCATAAATGGTCCAGTTTTACCTTCATATTTAATATTAGAAAATGTTAATTCTCTATTTGTTGTATCGTATTTCCCATCCTTTGCCCATATAGATCCCTCTTCAACCACACCCGAATTTGTCCCTGCACCTACACATATATATAATTTATTATTTAAAATCAGTATTTTTCCATCTGTATATAGCCCTCCATATGGTATATTATCAACTAATACTGTATGTGTTTGAGTTTTTAAATCATAACTCATCACTTTGTCAAAACTCCTATAATATATAATGTCATCTTTATGCTCAATACTAGTTATATTTACATCATTTGCTACAAATATATCTTCAATTAAATTATTTTCTGTTATTTTAGATATCCTATTATTAAATGATATATATATTTTTTCATTATCTATCACAAAATCTGTAGCTCCTCTAAGTTCTTTTGTAATTAATTCATAATCATAATCCTTTGCACAATTAATCGAAAACTTTTTATTTATGTCAGCTGTAGCTATAGTAGCAAAAAAGCTAACTATAAATATTACTATAAATATTATTTTTTTCATATTTACCCCCTCAATATATATTCATATATATATATGTTCTGTAAATAAAAAAAATCAAATATTTACACATAATAAATTAAGTAATTTATATAGAATATTTACATAACTTATGGAATATTAATTAATATTAATTAGCTTAAAGGAGGCCTCTAAATTGACTAAAGATAACTTTTATAGAAATTCTTTTTTATTAACTACATCAAATTTAGCTACAGGTGTACTAGGATTTATTTTTTCTATATATCTTTCTAAAGTTCTTGGAGCTGAAGGTATGGGACTATTTGGACTTGTTATGCCTATATATAACTTATTTATTGCACTTATGACAGCTGGTATTGTTGCATCAATATCTAAATCTACTGCTATTTATGCATCTAGAAATGAATTAAATAATGTCTTCAAATCAATGAAAACCCTTGCTAAATTCAATTTTATTTGGGCATTTTTTATTGGAGTTTTAGTATTCTTTCTTTCTCCTCAAATCGGAGAATTTTGGGTAAAGGACCCTAGAACTATAAAAGCACTCATGGTAACTTGTCCCGCCATGATTTGTATAGCATTATCAAATATAATAAAAGGCTATTTTTATGGAAATAATCAAATAAAAATCCCTGCTATTATTGATATTTTTGAGAAAGGTATTAGAATTATTTTATTATTTCTTCTAATTACTATGTTTAAAACTAACTCTCTAGAAGTTTTAGTTATGTTAGCTTATGTTGCTATTTGTCTTGGAGAATTTCAAAGTTTATTACTCCTTTATGGATTTTTTAAATCAACAACTCGTAAACTTAAATATTCAACAGCAAATACCAAGCCGTCAAAAGTTCTCCTAAAAGATATACTATCAACATCTATACCTTTATGTCTTAATGGCTTTCTTATAAGTATTTTTTCAACAGTATCTACTCTTATAATTCCACAAAGACTAATATCTGCTGGATTTGAATATTCTGAAGCTCTTGCTATTATAGGGCGATATTCTGGAATGGCTTTAACTATAGTTACATTTCCTTTAATTATAATAGGTTCACTTAACACGCTTTTGATTCCTGATTTATCAAAAAGTTTAAGTAGAAATGATTACTCCTCTGTTATTAGACGAATAAAAAATGTATTAAAAGTATCTTTTATTATAGGAATTTGTACAACTATTTTATGTCAATGTATTCCTAACTCACTTGGAGAATTCTTTTTTTCAAGGGATGATTTAGGACTTTATATAAAAATTGCTTCAATATCTATGCCTATACTATTTGTTGCTAACACAATGTTTGGAATCTTAAATGGTCTTGATAAACCTAAGGCGATATTAAAAAATACTATAATTATAGAAATTATAGAAATTACCCTTTTATTTTTCCTAACAGCAATACCTAAAATAAATGTTTTAGGATTTGCAATAACGATGTTTATAGTATCTATTCTTACATTTATTCTTAATATATATGAAGTTTATAAAGTAATAAATGTAGATATTTCTCTTATAAATGTTTTGATTTACTCCCTATTAGGAATTTTATCATTCTTTATATTAAAAATAATTACTACATTAACAAATACATTCGATTATAGAATACAAGGTATTATAATTTCAGGTCTAATCATTTTAAACTTCATTTTACTAATAACATTTACAAGACAAAAAAGATTAATCATAAAAAAAAGATAAGCCTCTATTAAAGAAGCTTATCTTTTACTTTTTTAGGTATTTTATTATAAATTCTTGGTGAAACAGATTTTATCTCTTCACTAGTTATAGCTTTAAATACTATTAGTAATAATCCATATATAACAACACCGATTATAACTAAATTTGATGTATATATAAGCCCTAGCCCTGTTCCAAATTCAACAGTATTAAATAGCTTTGAACAAACTTCTTTTAAAACAAATATTACTATCCCCATCCCTATAGAAGCTAAGATAGGTTTACTCATTAGTTTTATCTGTCTAATTTTTAATTTTGTTACCTTTTTTATTTTATAATTATTTAATACCATTACTACTCCAAAGTATAAAATAAATCCTATTATAGCACCATAAATATGTATATTAGGATTTGCTACTAAAATGTAATTTGAAACGTATTTTATAATAAGTCCTAAAATGAGAGTATATACAACGAAATAAAATTTATTAACACTTTGTAATACTATATTTTGAACAAATACTACTGCCATTAAAATAATTGTGACAGATCCTAAAATCATCATACCATATCCAGCAGTTGTTCCATACATATATAAATAAACTTCCTTAGCTAAAATTGCTAATCCTACAGCAGCCGGTATTGCAATTATATAAGTAGTTTTTAGCGCAAACATTATTTGTTTTTTCATTTCAGCTTTATCTTTTAAAACATTTGCCCGAGATAATGCCGGAAGTAATGCAACACATAATGATGTTATTAATATCATTGGTATGTTTATAAGAGTTCTCCACTTACCTAAAAGTCCATACATAATATCTGCATCTACCTGAGACAAACCTGCTACTAATAATCTAGAATTAACATTAACTAAATCTATTAAGTTTCCAAAATTTTGAAGCCCAGCGCTTAATGTAATTGGTAATCCATAAGAAAGTAAAACTCTTATTATTTTTTTAGTTCTAATTCTTTTTGTACCTTTTACTTGCTTTTCTCTTGCTTCTTTATCAACTTTAAATAGATAAAAAACATATACCAAATAAATAACAGCAATTAATGCTCCAACTGATGTACCTATAGTTCCACCAGCACTACCAAGCTCTGCACCTTTGCCGATTTTAGTCCCATAATTCAAAAGTACTATAGCAAAAAATATACTAAAAATAATATTGGCTATTTGCTCAAAAATACCAGCTAAAGCAACTGGTTTCATTTGACTCCTACCTTGAAAATATCCTTTATATGTTGCCATAACACAAGTAATTAAAACAGCTGGCGATAGAAACATAATACCATATGCTATTTGTGGATTTCCTGTAAATTTCGCTATATTATCAGCCCATATCATCATTCCAAAAGTAAATACGCTTCCCACTACTAATAGTAAAGTCCTTGATAATCTAAATGTCCTAAGAGCATCTTTATAATTACCCTCAGCTGATAATTCAGCTATATATTTTGAAATGGCTGTTTGCATCCCTACATTTGTAACTGCATAAATAAAAACAAATATATCATAAACTTTAAAATACATTCCCATCCCTTCATCACCTAAAACTCTTGTTAGAACAGGAACATATAATAATGATAGTAACTTAGCTAAAATACCTGCAATAGAAAGAATAGCAAAACTTTTTGTAGTCGATTGTTCTTTCATAATTTTATCCCCCATAAAATTTATGTCTAGAATCTTATTTTAAATACATCTTTTTTAATTTTTTTGAAAATTGGTGGAAGTGCCTGTGCTATTGTCTTATTTTTTAAATACATTAGATTTTCAGGAACTTCTTTAAATATAACTTTATAAGCATATAAGAATTGATATGTTAAACCAAATTTATTTTCAAAAAATGAATTTAACTTTCTATCTCCATATTTAGAATCTCCTATTATAGGATTCCCTAAAGCAGCAAGATGTGCACGAAGTTGGTGACTTCTCCCTGTTATAAGCTCAATTTCTAATAAAGAAAACGCTCCATTAGTTTCTAAAACATTAACTTCCATTGCAATTTTCTTTGTATCTGCTTTTTTATCAAAGAAAACTTTTGATTTATTGTTATTTTCATCTTTTGTTATAAATGCTTCATATTTTCCAGCCTTTATTCTACCTTTAACTAAAGCACAATAATATTTTTCTACTTTTCTCTCTCTTATAAGTTCATTTAAAGTTTTTAATGCTTCAAAATTCTTACCAAAAAATACAATACCTGAAGTATTTCTATCTAGTCTATTACACGGAGCTGGAGTAAATGTTATCTCATTTTCAGGTACATAATCTCCTTTTTTAAATAAATATGATAATACATAGTCATTTAAAGTTGCATCTCCGTTTTTCTTATCAGCATGAACTAAAACTCCTGGCCATTTTTCAACAAGTGCCATATTTTCATCTTCATAAATTATTTTCAGTCCTGATGCATCAACAGTCTTAAAGTTTTTCTTAGTAGTTTTTGCAGCATCACTTTGTATATATTTTATAGTAATTACATCACCTTCGAGAAGAGAATATTTCTCTTTTTGCTTCTTCCCATTAACTCTTATATCACCTTTTCTTAAGGCTTTAAATATAGTACTAAGCGGTACATCTTTTAATAATTTTCTAAGAAATTTATCTAATCTTTGTCCTGCTTCATTTAAACCTATTTCTATGTTCATCATTTCAACTCCTAGTGTTCTTTTTTAGTCTTATCCATTGTTATAGATTAACTGCTAATAGCTATTTTGTCAAATAATCTATAGCTATTTTTGCTTGCATAGCACTTCCAATAACTAAAGATTCTTCATCTAGCATAAATTTAGAACTATGTGCCGGATAAATTATATCTTGATTTTTAGGTTTTGCTCCTAGAAAATAAAATGCAGATGGAATTTGCTCAGAAAAATAAGCAAAACTTTCTACGCCTAAATTAATGTTCTTTTTATAAATAATATTTTCACTCTTTAATAAACTACTAGCAGAATTTATAACCATTCTTGTTGCATCATCATTATTTATAAGTACAGGATATCCTTCTTCTAAATTTAAATTTATTTCTACTTCATATAATCCAGATAAATATTCACAGATTTTTTTAAATTTATTAGTTATATACATTCTAGATTCCTTTGAGCTTGTTCTTATTATTCCTTCAAGAATTAATTCTTTTGGAATGACATTCCCTGCACTCCCGGCTTGAATTTTACCTACTGTTATAATAGCTGGATCAGTAGTATCAACTTCCCTACTTATTATACCCTGTAATAAATTTATTAAAATACTGGATATATATATGATATCTTGTGTCTTATGAGGATAAGCACCATGCCCACCTATTCCAACTATCTTTATTTTAAATGGATTAGATGCTGAATTCATCGCTCCTGATTTTATAGAAATAGTACCACATTTTAAAGTTTCTTCAACATGTAATCCGACTATCATATCTACATTAGGATTTTTTAAAACCCCTTCTTTTATCATAAATTTAGCACCACCTACAGTTTCTTCTGCTGGCTCAAAAATCAACTTTACAATTCCCGGAAAAATATTTTTATATTTATTTATAATTTTTGCTGCCCCAATTAAAATAGCCATATGCATATCATGTCCACATGCATGCATTACACCTATATTTTGAGATTTATATAAAATATCATTTTCTTCTTCTATAGGTAATGCATCCATATCAGTTCTAAGAGCTATAACTCTTTTTTTATTTATAGATTTAAGATTCCCTGTTATTGTAGCTACTATTCCTGTATTAAAACTTGTATAATATTGAATTCCTATATCTTCTAAAAGTTCTTTAATATATTCTGATGTATGAAATTCATTCATTCCTAATTCAGGATTACGATGTAAATATCGTCTAACCTTCAAAAGTTCCTCTTTAATATCTAAGGCTTCATTTATAAAATTAATCATATTAATCTCCTGTTTTAAAATTACTTATGATTAATATATTCATTCTTTAGAAAAATATAATTTATAAGGCCTTATTACTTATAAATTATATCTGAATGTATTTTTAACTTCAAATTTATGTATTAAACTTTACGAATTATTTTTAGTTTATATAATCATTTACGAGTATTTTATTTTAGAGTAAATAATTGTATAAAAAATAAGTATGCAAGAAAAGGGCATTTTTGAATGCCCTTTTTGATGTATTAATTATTCTATTTATCAAAATTATAATATAGATTTCTTAATTTATATATAAGCTAAATATATTAAATTTATTTTTTTACTTCTAATAAATTCGCCTCAACAACTGTCTTTATATCAAATCTTTTCAGCACATTTCCAAATATAACTGTAATAACTCCATTTTTTACTTCTTCCACAATTCCTTCCCCATTAACTTTTGAAATAACAGTTTGACCAAGTTTAAAGTCTCCATGATAATCAAATGAACTTTCATCATTTGCTATTACATTTAAAAAGTCACTAGGTTCTGTTGAATTTCCTTTCAAAGTTTTTGGGACATATATACTTAAACCTTCTATAGCTCTAGTCATCCCTACATATAAAATTCTTCTTTCCTCTTCTATATTAGTAGCACTTTTATGTGGTATTACATCATTTACACAGTTTATAATATGAACATTTTTAAATTCCATCCCTTTCACACCATGTATAGTGCTTAATATAACAGAATCAATATCAACTTTTTTAGCATTATTCAATTTTTCTTGTGTTTCCTTTATATATTCAAAAAACTGTACTATTTTTTTAAAATCTTTTGCTGCTTCTTTAAATTCCTCTACAATATCAATAAGTTCTTCAATTTTCTGTTTATATTTATTAGCATAATCTTTTAAATAATCTAAATAATCTAAATCACTTAAAATATAATCAATAGCTGTTCTTAAAGTAAGCTTATTTAAATCGTTTATATCTTTTCTAAGCTCTTCTAATTTTTTAACTTGAAATGGATGTATTTCTCCACCTTCTAAAAGCATATCAAAACAATCTCGTACTTCTTTATTTTTATTTAATTTAAATATTGCCTCCTTAGATATATATCTATATGGTTTATTTATGATTCTACAAAATGATTCTTTATCGGACTGGTCTATAGCAAGTTTTAAATATGATAAAATATCTTTACATATAAAATGATTAAAAAAATTAAACTCTTTATCTAATAATCTAAAAGGAATTTTTTCTTTTATCAGTTTATCAATTACACTTCTTGACTCCATATTAGTTCTATACAATATAACTGTATCAGAGTATAAATTTCCATTTAAAATACTGTTTTTAATCTCTTTTACTATAAATTTCCCTTGATCATTTTCATCAAATGGAACTTTCATACTAAAATTGCCTTCACTTTTTTTATTAGATATAATTTCTTTTTTATATCTAAGCTTATTTTCATCTATAATATTTTTGCTTAGATCAACAATATTTTTTTTACTTCTATAATTATACTTTAAATATACCTTATTACTATTTTCAAATAAATATTCGAAGTTAACCATATTTTCTGGATTTGATCCCCTAAATGAATAAATACATTGATCTTCATCTCCAACACAAAAAACACTAGTATTTATTAATTTCAAAAACTCTAACTGTAAATCATCACAATCTTGAAATTCATCAACTAAAATAAACTTAAATAATTTAGAATAAGAATTTCTAAGATTTTCATTATCTTTTAACAAAGAAATTGTATTTATCTGTAAATCATCAAAATCTAATAAACCTTTATATTCTTTGTATGATTCATATGCATTGTAACAACTTTCGAATATTTCTTTTGCAATTGCCATGTCACTAGAAATATCTTTATCAATATTACTCTTTTTTAAAGAAATATAATTAAGTACTTCCCTTACTTTTTCATCGCTAATATCATCTGTTACCTGCTCTAATTGCTTTCTTATAATTGCATATGCTTCAAATGTATTTATTAAATTTAATTTCCCATAATATCTAATTAATATTTTATAAAAAAGCCCATGAAATGTTCCAAAAAAAGGTGTCTTTGAAATATTAAAATCTTTACAAAATCTTTCTTTCATATTGTCAGCACCAGCTTTAGTAAAAGTTATAACAATTATATTTTCAGCACCTATTCCTTGTTCTATTAATCTTGCAACTCTATTTACTATTACAGTAGTTTTTCCACTACCAGGCGGTGCAACTACTAAAGTATTGTCTAATTCACTCCTAACCGCACTTATTTGAAACTTATCTAAATTATTCATCTTTACTCCTTAAAAATCTATTTCCATTAATTATTGACACATAATAACTATTATATTAATTTTAATAAAAAAAATAAAGAACTAGTAATCTAGTTCCTTATTTAATCAATCTCAAATTCTTCATTATCAGAAAGTTCAATTGAGAATACTTGAAATACGCATCCTTCATCATTAGATGTTTTCATAGGACATTCTTTATTACAAATTTCTATCTTACTTTCACTTGACCAAAATGGACATTTTTCCAAACCCCTCACCTCTATACCATATAATGTATATATTTACATTATATTTAATATACACAAAAAAATAAATACAATTCTATGTTTTTTTACAAAATGTTTCTATTTTTTCAAATTAAAAGATCTTTTGAGTTTATTTCATATTCTATTCAATAAAAAATTTTCTTATAATAAACTTTTTAAAATTTCAGGTTTACCAAAAAAATATCCTTGAAAAAAGTTATATCCCAATTTTTTAGCAAAATCAAAAACCTCTTTTCTTTCTATTTTTTCGGCTAATAATATTTTTTCAGATTTATACTTATCAGCAATTTCCTTTATCTCAACATCAGTAGATTCTAAAAAATCGACTTTAATTATATCTATATACTCTAAAATTTTATCAATAT
>JBOFRC010000086.1:0-2654 GCA_051650825.1 Sarcina sp.
GTGATGAGGGAGGTGCAGCCAGAAAACAATAGGCCTGATTACTGATTACTGGGCCATCATGGAAACAATTAGGTCAGTTTCAGGTGAAACTAGCTAATCAACAGATACTCAGGTAGACTCCTTCCTGAGGGCAGGGCTTATGTAACACAGAGTAGCTTAAATTTCTGAGTTCCCGTCCCATTTTTTCACAATTGAGAATGACTTCCGGATGGGAGCCGAAACGTCTTGATTCTGAAAACAGTGTCCAGATGACTACGACTGAAACCTTTTCTACGATCTGACAATAAAGTTGTTGTTTGTTCTACAAGAGTTGCTGGAGTTTTGGCCTCTTTAGACTTTTTCTCTTCTCCGTGCACCTTGTATTGCACTTTAGACCTTTAGCGGCCTTACAACGACATCATGCTCTGTCCACCTTTACTTCTTAGAGACGACAGTCACCGTCTGCTTCGCCGCGAGAAGTCGCTTGTCGGGAAAAACAGGTTGTTAGAAGCTTCTGAACGTACGACAAATGCTGCCGTTTTTCTGGCGTTAAACTAGATGCACTCGACGTGCATTTTTGAATTTGCTGTAAGCCTCTATCAGCTGTGGTGACCAACAGCCCCTCTGTGTCCTTCACAGAAGGACGCATCGAGGTAAATGTGTCTGTTGTTTAAACCCACCGGTCACGGTGATGCTGGCGGCCTCGCTGCACTCTCCTGCTGCAGACTCACACCAGTACACTCCGGTGTCTGATGGGTAAAGGGCATCGATGGAGCAGTGGGATGCATCGATTCCATCCCAGGATGAGAAACACTCTTCGTTACTGTGTACGGATGTGTTCCTGTTAACTCTCCACTCAGAAGGGTTTCCCTGCTGCCCACAGCTCAGAGAGACAGACTCGTACTGGAAGAACTGGGATCTGTTGGGAAGGACTCTCAGAGCGGCTGCAAGAGACAGACAGATGGGGGCAAATTGAGACTTTTATCGTAAATGCACCTCAACAGAAAACTGAAAGTGAACGGGCAGGAAAACTTGGCTGATGTGTGGATGCTCAGCAAGCTCATCGCCTTCTTTGCATTTTGTTGTTTCCTTGTTTCACTACGGATGTTATTTTGAAGAATAAGTGAGTCGATTCAAGCTGCTCAAAGCTTCCCGCTGCTCTGCAACCTTCGTTTGAAAACACAACAGCAGTAAACCTCTCAGCTACGTTCACCGTTGGGGTCGATGGGGAGCTGGGAAGCTATTCTGTTGAGTTTATTTTACATTAATAACAACAAAGAGTTCTCTCCGCCTGTGTACGGTGCGATGATCTAAAGGCGAAACCAAAGAAGCAAAAAGTTAATAGCGTCTGCAGCTGCAGGGCGTTACAGTACGCACTGAACAGAAGATGCAGTCAGAGCTTCACATGTCGCCACAACCACAAACAAAAAGTAGCTGCTGTCAGCGTGAACCCACAATAAGAGAAACTAACATTTGGAAAGGAAAAGCTGCATCTCACAGATGCACAGAAGCTGAGGTCATATAAAGGCTGCAGCTTCCTGCTGTCAGCACTTCAAATGTCAAAGGTTTGCGACCCTGGCCTCCTTTTCCGTTCCTGACAACCTGAATCTAGTTTTTTATTTTAGTGAAATCATACTGAAATAAAAAAATATTTTAAATCTGCATCAAACCCGAAAAAGACAACAGTGCATGAAGATCCCATTACCTCCTTTTTTGGTATCAGGCGAGGCAAACGTACGAAACACACCTGAAAACACACATAACAGAGAGAGAAGGTTCGGGATGTTGCTTTAAATGTGATGCGTTTCTGTGAGATGAACTGTGAAAGCACAGAGAGAACGACACGGTTACTCACAAAGGCTGAAGTACAACACAGTGTTCATCATCTCCTCGCAGCTGACAAATGGCCGACTGCTCACCACTTCCTCTGAGGAGCTGCGAAACCACCTGGAGGCACGTGACACACACGCCGCTGTTTCTGGGCCATCGTGGAAATTTCTAAACAAAAAACTCTTGCAACAGTAGGCTGCCTTTTCTGAGAAACCATCTAGCTTTTAAACGAAGAAGCTGCGTGTAAAAGGTGTAACTTTCCACTTTGGTGGAGCAAAAATCTTACTAAAAATTAGAAGAGCGAGGTGATGAAGCTCGGACCGTGTAGCTGAGCCGTCAGAAACAGCCTTGAGCCACTCCACTAGGAGGACGCTCTTGAACCGTGCTGCCCTTTAGTTTAAACCTGCTTTTTCTCAGACTTTTATGTCAGAGTTCTGTTTTCTCACCAAGATTAGTTTAAGAACTCACTATGTTTCATATACCTCTAATGTAAACGCACGTCGGGCAGAGCGCTTTAATGTGCAGGCAGCAGAAAGCTAAACAAACCTTCACAGCCTGAATGCACCTCAGATTGGTCGGGGTCACTCTGGCGACACTAATAATAATTATAAAACTTTATTCATAGAGCACTTATCAGAACAAAGTGCTTCACAACAGGAGAAATAAAACACCACAGTGAATGACGAAATATGAAGAAATAAAACATAAAAGCAATAAAATAAACAGTTCAGGTAAAATCAGGATCTGCTTTCAGATAAAAATGTGTTTTGAGACGAGACTTAAACGAAGACATTGACTCAGACAGCCTGATGTCTTCGGGCAGGTTGTTCCAGATCCTCGGGGCC
>JBOFRC010000087.1:0-3008 GCA_051650825.1 Sarcina sp.
ACTCTGCTCCTTCTAGCGCCGCTCCACCGTCTACATCTACTTTTTCTATTACTAGCCTTCCGTTTAACGGTGTTGGTTTTACTATCTTTTTGTTTTCTACTTTCTTTGTTATTACTAAGTTTTCCTTTGTTATTTCAAATTCAAACTCATTAACCTTATTTAACTCATATCCTTCTGGTGCTTTTATTTCTGTCACTATATACTTACCTGGTAATAAGCCTTCAAATATTAATCTACCATCTTTATCAGTCTTTTTAATAAAACTAGTTCCATCCTCATACTTAATTTCAAATTCAGCATCTGGCAATAGTGTTGTTCCATCGTCTGAAAGCTTTATTATTTCAATACTTCCTTTAGGCAAAAGATTATCTACAATATCCCAATCAAATAAAAAGTTATGAATTTGTCCTCCGCCTTTTTGATCTATCTCATTTGCATAAACTTGTCCATTGTAAGCTCCTCCATTTATATTTAAAAGAGCATTTGGAGCTACTACGCTTCCAATTACGTCAACAGCCTTTTGATTTATAGTTGTTGCATTTGGAAAAACCCATATAATTTTATGTGCAATTTTTTTCATGATAGGATTTTTACTATCTATAGGACTAAATATCCCCTCATAAAAGAAGTTGTGATTGAAATTAACTATTTTTGCATTAGAATAAATTATCATTGCGTTATAATTATCTAAATTAGGAATTCTAAAAACATCACCATCATCACCTTTAACATCAAAAGTTTCTAAATCACGCCCATCTCTGTTTACTAATATTTTATTATTATCTAAAGATTCTGTAATCCCTGAACTAGCATGATTTAAAACATTACCTGTTCCAACTTTTACATTACTAAAGCTACTTAACTTATTATTTATATCATTTTTTATTTGAGTAAAAGTACTTAAAATTTCATTTTCCGCTCTTTCTTGTATACCTAAGCCGCCAATTCCTACAGTAAATTTACTTGATATTTCTGGACTTTTTGTCACTCCTACACCTGCTAAAACATTGACTTCTTTGCCTTCTTCTCTAATAGCATCTCCACCTAATAAAAATACAGGATTAGATTTATCTAAAATTTGTTCTCCTGTAATATTAGTATTTCCTTCATATGCAGCTGCAATATCAAAAGTCATTGTATCTTTAGCTGTTGGTCCAATAAAATTCCCTTTTACAGCTACCTTTCCTTCAACATCAGCTTTTTCAACTGTATGATTACCAAAAGATACTGAATTATAAGTTCTATAATTCCCTAAATCTTTTAAAACTTGTAATTTTTCTTGATTTTTCGGCGTTGCTATTACTTTATAATCACTAATCAGATTAAAAGCAAATAAACCTACCAAAACACTTGCTATTTTTGCATATTTTTTCACAAAACTCCCCCTCGTTCCATGTATATAAATTTACATTTTTAACATTTTTTACCATAATAATTATATCACATATATTTGTTAAAATTCCTTTTCCTTCGTACACTTTGCATAGAACTTTATATTATTTTTATTAATATTTTTAATTAATATTTTTAATATTTAAAATTTCTTATCTATAAATTTTTATAATAGTATTCAAATTAAACATAATATATTATTTGGATAGGCAAAATCTAAAACGTATATTACTCTATTTAAATTTGCTAAATTCAAAATATATTTTTCATTCTTCTTTTATAACTTTAAATTATTTTTACTTAGGCAAATTCATCTATTCCAAAATATTTTTTATAAAATTTAAAACTTTATTTACTATAAGTAACTGTATTTTATTCATAAAAAAAGCCCATAAAAATATATAAAATATTTTTATGGACCTATTTCAACAACTTAATTTTATTTTAACATCAAATTTATTTTAACAATCAATTCTCTTTTTTTCATATTTATTTAATATCTAAATTCAAACTTGAAATACTAACATCTTTTTTATTTAGTAAAGCAACAATAGCTAAATTTATACTTTCTTTTAAATCTTCATATTCATAAAAACTCACTAATTTTGTATAAAAATAAATAAAAACAACATATCCATTGCATGTTATCTCATTAAATTTTACTATAACAAAATCTTTCTTCACTTCTTCTTTAGATTTTATTATTATTTCTACTCCTTCTAAAATTTCTTCAATTTTTTTAACTTTTGTATCTATATCTAGAACTAACTTAAAAGTTATTCTCCAAACATCTCTTTTACTATAATTAATTATATTATTATTAATAAGTTTTCCATTAGGAACAGTTACTAAAGACTTGCAGAACGTTCTTATTCTCGTGCTTCTAAAAGTTATTTCTTCCACTATACCTTCCACATTATCTGTTTTTATCCAATCTCCTAATGCAAATGGCTTATCTAAAACTATCATCATTCCCCCAAATAAATTAGAGCAAGTATCTTGTGCTGCAAAAGCTACAACAACACCACTTATCCCTAATCCTGTTAAAAAACCAGTTAATCCAAATTCATTAGCAATTACAATTATTGCAAACAAAATAATAATAACTCTAATTATTATAGCTATAAAAGGAAATGATGCTCGTCTCTCTGTTATTGAATTATCTTTATTTTTATGAAACTCTATTCTTTCCAAAGTTAAATTATATATAAACATACATATAGTTATTATTACTAAAATTTTTAAATACTTTAAGCTTGAAAGCATCTCACTAGGCATTAAATCTATGTTAATACTTTTAAGGGCTATATAACCGCCAATACCAACAAATAATAATTTAAAAGGCTTATGCATAGCATTTACTAGATTATCATCTATCTTACTATTCGTTTTACTTGTTAATATCAAAATCATTTTAAAAATCCTATCAATAACTAGTTTGTTTATCAATATAAAGAATATTAAGATACTAGTAGCAATTAATATATCAATAATAGAAAGCTTAAATAAGTTATTAAAAAATATTTCTATATGCTCCATGCCTCACCCCTTACTTTCTAATATTTAATTAGAAGAGTCTTTTTCAAACTTTTACACCTATAGACTATAGTGTAATT
>JBOFRC010000088.1:0-13332 GCA_051650825.1 Sarcina sp.
AATTGAGATTTTTTTACTTTACATGTATGTCAAGTTAGAATTAGTTATGAGGTTAAGCTTCTTTATCTCATGATACGAGTAGGGATAAAGAAACACTAGCTATCAGATAAATAATTAAGCATTGAATTTGAGTTTATACACACAAAAAGGTGTGTAGCACACAAAAAAGTCGGTAATTCACATAATATTAGATTGTCATTATAATAAAAGACGTAGACAGATCAAACATCAAAAAAGGAGAGAATTATAATGAAAAAAACAATCGTATCAATAGTTATATTGGTAATTGCAATAATATTATTAGTAGTTGCAGGCGTAACTTATTCAAAAACTCAAAACTATATACCAATAGTTAAAATGAACGTTACTTCATCAGGGGTACAAAATGGAGTTATAGAACCTCAATATGGAGCAGCATCAAAAGATAAATTAGGGGCAATGCCTCTTGAATCATTACCGCTTAGTTGGTCAGGAGCACCAAAGGATACTAAATCTTATGTAGTTGAAATAACAGATAATGATACTGTTCCAGTGTTAGGATTTACATGGATACACTGGTTAGCTGCAAATATACCTGCTAATGTAATTTCATTACCAGCTAATGCAAGTACAACAATGGCAAATGACATGACACAAGGTGTTAATAGTTATGCTAATGGTGTAATGTTAAATATGCCATCAATGAAAGGTTTCTATGTACCAAGAAAAGATGCAGCACATTACGGTGGAATGGTTCCTGTAGGATTCCCACACACATATACAATAAAAGTATTTGCGTTAAATACAAAACTTAACTTACAAAATGGATATGCATATAATGACTTATATCAAGCTATGCAAGGACATATTGTTGGTGTAGGACAAATGCAAGCTGTTTATAAGGCTTCTATAGTTCATTTACCAGTAAGTGAGCAAAATCCAGAATATGTTAAGGCGCATGACGGAAAATAATTTAAATTTAAAAAATTCAGGTAGAGAAAATTTCTACCTGGATTTTTTAAATTTATGGAAATTTTCTGATTATAAATACATATTTTTCCTTAAATGGTGTATTATTATAGTGGTGGAAAGTTTTATTAATTTTATGAAGGGGATAGATTAATATGAGAGCACAAATTAAACAAGCAGCAAAAAATCAGTTAAGGGGTAGATGGGGACGTGCAGTTTTAGCATTTTTTATAAGCACATTAGTAACGCTTATAGGAACATGGATATTGAATTTTCTAGGCCTGGCATTAGGTATTTTAGGAATTTTTGCATCTTTATTAATATCAGCACCTATGGGACTTGGGGTAAGTATATACACACTGAATTTCATCAATAGTAAGGAAGATTTAGAAGATGTTTTTTGTGGATTCCAAAACATACTAAAAGTTTTAGGTGTATTAGCATTACAATCTATAATTATATGGGTAGGAACTTTACTTTTAATTATTCCAGGAATAATAGCAGCTTTATATTTATCACAGACAATGTTTATTTTAGCTGATAAACCAGATATTAAGATTATTGATTGTCTAAAAGAAAGTTATAATATGATGAATGGGCGTCTTTGGGAATATTTTGTTTTAGAATTAAGTTTTTTAGGATGGGCAATCCTTGCGATGTTTACATTTGGAATAGGATATTTATTCTTTATTCCTTATAATCAAATAACTTTAGGGAATTATTATTTATTAATAAGAGATAATGGCAAGAAAGAAGATGCATATGATGATATAAATATCTTTTAAGCAAAAAGGAGTGCAAATGCACTCCTTTTTTATTTTACGACTATATTTACAAGTCTACCTTTAATAACTATTACTTTTACAATAGTTTTATCAGATGTAGCTTCTTTGATTTTTTCATCTTCTAAAGCTGCTGCTTTAATTGATTCTTCATCAAGACCGGAAGCTATCATTATTTTATTTTTAATTTTACCATTAACTTGTATCGCTATTTCAACTTCATCTTTTACAAGACAAGCTGTATCAAATACAGGCCATTCTGCATTGAATACTGAGTATGGATTTCCAAGTAAGTTCCATTGTTCCTCAGCAAAGTGTGGAGCAAATGGAGCAAGTAATTTAATATAGTCGCTTATTGTATCTTTTAAGAATGAAAGATTCATTTCTTTTTCTTGTGTATATTTAGAGATAGCATTTATAAATTCCATCATTCTAGCTATTGCAGTATTAAATTGAAGTTTATCAGCATCAGTTCCAACAGATTTTATAGTGTTATGTCTCCAGTAGTTAAGTTCTTTTTCTGCCTTATCCATAGTAGTTTTATTGTTTTCATTTTTCTCTATAGCTTCTCTTGCTATATCAAGATTTCTTTCAATTTTTTCTACAAATCTATGAACTGATTTAATTCCATCATCACTCCAAGCTCCACCTTCAACATAAGCAAATCCAAACATTAAGTACATTCTAAATACATCAGCACCATACTCTTTAATATAATCGTCTGGAGATATAGTATTTCCTTTAGATTTACTCATTTTAAGTCCATCTGGTCCAAGTATTAATCCTTGGTGAGTAAGTGATTTGAATGGTTCATCAAAGTTTAAGTATCCCATGTCTCTTAATGCTTTAGTTACAAATCTAGCGTAAAGTAAGTGCATACAAGCATGCTCAGGTCCACCTACATATTTATCTACAGGAAGTAACTTATTTATTAAATCTTTATCAAATGGTTTCTCTGAATTTTTGTTATCAGGATATCTTAAGTAGTACCATGATGAGCAGACAAAAGTATCAAGTGTGTCAGTTTCTCTTTTTGCTGGTTTACCACAACAAGGACATGTTGTATTAACAAATTCCTCAGATTTAGCAAGTGGTGATTTACCATCTGGTGCGAATTCAACATCATATGGAAGTTTTACAGGTAAATCTTTTTCAGGAACAGGTACAATTCCACAATCATCACAGTAGATTATTGGAATAGGAGCTCCCCAATATCTTTGTCTTGAAACTAACCAATCACGAAGTCTGTAGTTTACTTTTTGCTCTCCAAGATTATTTTTAGCAAGAGATTCAACTATTTGGATTTTAGCTTCTGATGTAGATAATCCATTAAATTCTCCAGAGTTAACTAAAATTCCATGTTCACAGAAAGGTAATTCTGTTTCTTCGCCATTATTAGCTGATATAACTCTTTCGACTGGTAATTCAAATTTCTTAGCAAATGCAAAATCTCTTTCATCATGTGCAGGAACAGCCATAACAGCTCCTGTTCCGTAAGTAGCAAGAACATAGTCACCTATCCAAATAGGAACTTCTTTTTTGCTGATAGGATGTATTGCATAAGCACCAGAGAAAACTCCAGTTTTTTCTCTTGAAATAGATTGTCGTTCTATATCAGATTGTTTTTTAGCTTCTTCCTTATAATTTTCAACAGCTTCTTTATAATCATTAGTTGTTATTTGATCAACTAATGGATTTTCAGGTGCTAAAACAACATAAGTAACTCCGCAAAGAGTGTCAACTCTTGTTGTAAATACATCAAAGCTTAAATCAGTATCTTTAACGTTAAAGGTAACTTGTGAACCAGTTGATTTTCCAATCCAGTGTTTTTGCATTGAAACAGTTTTTTCAGGCCAATCAAGACCATCTAATTTTTCAAGAAGTTCATCAGCGTAATTAGTTATTTTAAAGAACCATTGAGTAAGATCTTTCTTAGTAACTTCTGAATCACATCTTTCACAAGCACCATCAACAACTTGTTCGTTAGCAAGTACAGTTTGACATGAAGGACACCAGTTTACAGGAGCTTTCTTTCTATAAGCTAAATTGTTCTTTAAAAGCTCAAGGAATAGCCATTGAGTCCACTTATAATAATCTTCAGAGCAAGTTACAAGTGTATTTTCCCAGTTAAACATAGCTCCCATAGCACGAAGTTGCTCTTGCATAGTCTCTATATTTTTAAATGTAGAATCACTTGGATGAATTCCAGTTTTTATAGCAAAGTTTTCTGCTGGAAGTCCAAAAGCATCAAATCCCATAGGTTGGAATACATTATAACCTTGCATTCTTTTAAGTCTAGCCCATGAGTCTACTGGTCCATAGTTAAACCAGTGTCCAGCATGAAGCTGACTACCTGATGGATAAGAAAACATTTCTAAAACATAAAGTTTTTCTTTTTCACTATTTGGATCAAACTTATAAAGTTCCGTTTCAGTCCATTTTTTTTGCCATTTTTTATCGATTGACGTACTATAATTTCCCATTAAAAAGCCTCCTAAAATAATAAAATAAATAAAAAAAGCCCATCATCTCAATTAAGAGACGATGGGAATCGCGGTACCACTCTTATTAGAAAATAAAATATTATTTTCTCACTCAAATACCATAAGGGGGTAGACCCTATGTGTTTTGCACATACACTCATAGGTAAGTTCATATTTTTATAACACTGTGTCACAGCAAACCACAGCTCTCTGAAGGTATAAAAAATACTAATACTCCTAGTCAAAGCTTTTTATATTTATTTGTTAATATATGAAATTATATATTATTTGTGTATTAATAGTCAAGAAAATCTATTTAGAAATTCACTAGATATTTTTATTTTGAAAAATGTTTAAATAAAATACTTAAAAACTAGATTTATTAAAAATTTTTGATTATAATTATTCAATCACAAATTTTAAAATAATAGAATAAAATAAGAGTAATTAATATTAATTATAGTAAAATGAGAATTTAGTATTTATGCTAAATTGTTCTTGACTTTATTGATTATAATAGTATAATTAAATAAAATTGGAATTAATTTACAAAGGAGATCGTTATGTTTTTAGATGTAGTTAAAAAAATAAATTCATTTTTTTATAACTTTTATTATGGCCTAAGCTTTTATTTTAGCATGGTTATATTTAGTATGAAAAAAAATAATGAATTTATATTTGATGGATTTAAAAACATATCTTACTCATAAATAATATTGGTAAATAAAGATTATTGTTTTATAATAAGATTCATTAGTGAATCTTATTTTTTTTACTGATTTTAATGTCAGATTGATTTCAAATCTTAACAATAAATATATAATTGTCTGTTAGTATAGAAACTAGCGCAAAAAGGGTATTATAAAACAGGAGGGGCTATATGATAGTTATTTTAAAACCAAAAACAGAAGAATTAGAGGTTAAAAAACTAGTCGATAAAATTCAAAGCTTAGGAGTAGACGTACAAGTGGTAAACGGAGAAGGAAAAAATATATTAGGATTAGTAGGCGATACAAGCAGAATTGATCCTAAAAAAATAGAGGCAAACGTAAATGTAGAAAGAGTTTGCAAAGTACAGGAGCCTTATAAAAAGGCCAATAGAGTATTTCATCCAGAAAATTCAATATATGATATTTGTGGAAGAAAGGTTGGAGATAAGAAATTAACTCTTATTGCAGGACCATGTTCTGTAGAAACTCCAGAACAAATAACAACAATTGCAAAAGAAGTTAAAGAAATTGGGGCAGGTTTCTTAAGAGGCGGAGCATTTAAACCAAGGACTTCACCATATAGCTTCCAAGGTCTAGAAATGGAAGGATTAGAGCTATTAAAGCTTGCAAGAAAGGAAACAGGTCTCCCTATAGTTACAGAAATAATGTCAACAAGTATGATAGATAAGTTTGTTGATGATGTTGATGTAATTCAAGTTGGAGCTAGAAATATGCAAAACTTTGATTTATTAAAAGAACTTGGTAAAACTGATAAGCCAATTCTTTTAAAAAGAGGATTATCTGCAACTATAGAAGAATTTTTAATGTCAGCAGAATATATAATGGCGGGTGGAAATGAAAGAGTTATTCTTTGTGAAAGAGGAATCAGAACTTTTGAGACTTATACAAGAAATACTTTAGATTTAAGTGTAGTACCAGCTATTAAAAAGTTAAGTCACTTACCAATAATAATAGATCCAAGTCATGCAGCAGGTATGAATTGGATGGTAGAACCATTATCAAAAGCAGCTGTAGCAGTTGGAGCAGATGGGCTTATAATAGAAGTTCATAATGATCCTGCTAATGCTTTATGTGACGGTCAACAATCTATAAAACCATCTGAATACGCAAAGCTAGTTGATGATTTAAAACTTATCGCAAAAGCTGTAGACAGAGAGATATAATGAAAAAGTTAAGAGTTAACTTACAAGAAAGAAGTTATGATATTTTAATACAAAGTAAGCTTAGAGAAAATTTATCAAAGTATATAAGAGAAGTTTATAGTGGAAATAAAATTGCTATTATTACAGATACAAATTTATTTTCTATTTATGGAAATGAGATAAAAACTAATCTTGAAAACAATAACTTTGAAATTAAGTTTATAGTTATAGAAGCAGGGGAGAAAAGCAAAAGCTTTTCTTCACTGCTACCTATATATAATGAACTTTTAGAGTTTAAGCTTACAAGAAGTGATTTGATTTTAACTTTAGGTGGTGGTGTTGTTGGTGACTTAGGTGGTTTTGTTGCATCAACATTTTTACGCGGAGTTAGTTTTATTCAAATGCCTACATCTCTTTTAGCTCAGGTTGATTCAAGTGTTGGAGGAAAAGTTGGAGTAGACTTAGAAGCTGGTAAAAATTTAATAGGAAGTTTTTATCATCCTAAAAGAGTTTTAATAGATACACAAATGCTTACCACTCTTAGTGAAAAGTTTTTTAATGATGGGCTAGGAGAAGTTGTGAAATATGGATGTATTAAAGATAAAAAATTATTTGAAACTTTAGAAAATTTTAAAAATAAGGATGAACTAAAAAATAATATAGATGATATTATTTTTACTTGTTGTGATATAAAAAGACAAGTTGTAGAAAATGATGAAAGAGATACTGGGGAAAGAATGCTTTTAAATTTTGGGCACACTCTTGGTCATGCAATAGAAAAATTTTATGATTTTGAAGTTTATAGTCATGGAGAAGCAGTTGCGATTGGGATGTATCAAATTACTGCTATGAGTGAAAAAAGTGGAGATACAAAAGTAGGAAGTTCAAAAAGAATAAAAAATTTGTTAGATAAGTATGATTTACCATTTGAATGTGATGTTATTAGGAATGGTAATGAAAATCTTATAGAAGCTATTAAGCTTGATAAGAAAAATTTAAATGATAGTTTGAATGTAATTTTAATTAATGATATTGGGGATAGTTATATATATAAAACTACTTACGAGTATTTTAAGTAAAGAGGGGCTAAAAATGACTAGTATAAAAATAAAGAGTAAGAAATTAGAAGGAACTGTAGCAGTTCCTCCTTCAAAAAGTATGGCACATAGAGCAGTTATATGTGCATCTCTTGCTAAGGGTGAGAGTATAATCAGTAATATAGATTTATCAGATGATATTATTGCGACGATAGAAGCAATGAAATCTTTAGGAGCAGAAATTGAGAAGATAGATGCTAACACATATAAAATAAATGGAAGTAAAACATTTGAAAGTTTAAAAAATACAGTAATAGATTGTAATGAATCAGGTTCAACTTTAAGATTTTTAGTTCCTTTATCAATAGCTAGGGAGAACACTGTTAAATTTATTGGGAAAGGAAATCTTGGAAAAAGACCATTAGATATCTATTATGATATTTTTAATAGACAGGGTGTAAAATATTCTTATGAAAATAGTATTTTAAATCTAAATATAAGTGGGCAGATAAAAGGAGAAATTTTCAATATTCTTGGAAATATTAGCTCTCAGTTTATAAGTGGACTTATGTTTACCTTACCGTTATTAGAGGATGATTCTAAAATAATAATAACTACAGAACTTGAGTCGAAAGGATATTTAGATCTTACACTATCTATGCTTGAAAGGTTTGGTATTACAATTATAAATAATAATTATAAAGAGTTTATAATACCAGGAAGACAAAAGTATAAGGCGTTTGATTATAAAGTAGAAGGTGATTATTCACAGGCAGCTTTTTATCTTGTAGCAGGTTATTTAGGTAGCAAGGTTGGAATAAAAGATTTAGATATTGAATCTTTACAAGGAGATAAGGAGGCTATTGAAATTCTTGAAAATATGGGAGGACGAATGGTTATAGAAAATAAAACTATAGCTATTTGTAAATCATCTGAAGAGGAATCCATAATAGATGCATCAGGATGCCCAGATGTAATCCCTGTAATAGCTGTAGCGGCTTCACTTACGAAGGGTATAACAAGGATTGTTAATGCAAAAAGGCTTAGAATAAAAGAATGTGATAGACTTAGTGCAATTGCAACTGAACTTAATAAACTTGGTGCAAAAGTTTGTGAGTTTGAAGATAGTTTGGTGATTGAAGGAGTTGATATGTTAAAAGGCTCTGAGGTGTCAAGTCATGATGATCATAGAATAGCTATGAGCATGGCTATTGCATCAACTAAATGTGTAGGAGATATAATTTTAGACAATCCAAATTGTGTTTCAAAATCATACCCTGATTTTTGGGAAGATTTTAAAAACTTAGGAGGTGAATATATTGAGTGGAACATGGGGAAATAATATAGAAATATCAATTTTTGGAGAGTCTCATGGAAAGGCAATAGGAGTTGTAATTAATGGGATAAACTCTGGAACAAAAATAGATATGGAAAAAATAGAGCTAGAGATGCAAAGAAGAGCACCAGGGAAGGATAAACTTTCAACTACGAGAAAAGAGGCTGATAAGCCTATTATTTTATCAGGAGTATTTGAAGGGAAAGCAACAGGAACTCCTATTACTATGATGATAGAGAATGGAGACACACGCTCAAAAGATTATTCTAAAACTAAAGATTTAATGAGACCAGGTCATGCAGATTATTCAGGGTTTGTTAGATATAATGGTTTTAATGACTATAGAGGTGGTGGACATTTTTCCGGAAGAATAACAGCTCCATTAGTTTTTGCAGGAGCTATTGCAAAGCAAGTTTTAGCAAGTAGAGGAATATTTGTAGGTGCACATATAAAATCAGTAGGTTCTGTTGAGGATTTTTATTTTGATACTATATCTTTAGAAAAAGAAGTTTTTGAAAAATTGTTACAAAAAGAATTACCTGTTTTAGATGATAATAAAATGGAAGATATTAAAAATGAGATAATGTTAGCTAAAAAGGAAGCAGATTCAGTAGGTGGAATTATAGAAACAGCAATAATAGGAATAGAAGCTGGTGTAGGTTCACCATTTTTTGATTCAGTAGAAAGTAAAATTGCTTCATTAGCATTTTCAGTTCCAGCTGTTAAAGGTATAGAGTTTGGTATGGGATTTGATATAGCCAAAGTTAGAGGGTCAAAAGCAAATGATGAGTACTATATAAAAGATGAAAAAATAAAAGCTTATTCTAATAATAATGGTGGTGTAATAGGTGGTATTACAAATGGTATGCCCATAATACATAGGGTAGCAATTAAGCCAACAGCATCAATTAGTCAGGAGCAAAGAACTATAAATATAGCTAATATGGAAAATGACACTATTAAAATAGAAGGTAGACATGATCCATGTATAGTTCAAAGAGCTGTAGTTGTTGTAGAAGCTATAACTGCAATTGCAATATTAGAGCTTTTAGAAGATAAGTAAAAGTTTTTATCAGTTATATGCTAAAGGAGAAATAAGGATGAAAGATTTAAGATATTGCAGAAAGAGAATAGATGAAATAGATGAAAAGTTGATGGAACTTTTTGAGGAAAGAATGAATATAGTAGTTGATGTTGCTAGGTATAAGGCTGAAAATAACTTACCTATATTTCATAAAGATAGAGAAGATGAGGTAATTAGAAAAAATGTTGATAGAATCAAAAATGATTTATTAAAAAAACATGCTAAAAAAATGTTGCATGAACTTATGGATATAAGTAAGGACTATCAATGTGAAAACATAGGTAAAAGAGAAGCAGCATTATCTAAAGGAAGAGAAATTAGGCTAGGATTTCAAGGGGATTTAGGTTCTTTTGGCGAAGAGGCTCTAATTAAATATTTTGGAGAAGACTATGCAAAAACAAATTATGAAGAGTTTGAGGATGTTTTTGTAGCGTTAAAATTTTTTGAAATAGATTATGGAGTATTACCTATTGAAAATTCTTCAACAGGTTCTATTACAAAAGTATATGATTTACTTAAAAAATATAATTTTCATATAGTTGGTGAAACACAACTTAAAATAGAGCAGAATCTTTTAGGGGTAAAGGGATCAAAAATAAGTGATTTAAAAGAAATTTATTCACATAATCAAGGGTTTGAGCAAAGTAGTGAATATTTAAAAACTCTTTTAGATGTTAAAAATATCCCATATCACAATACAGCTATTAGTGCTAAATATGTAAGTGAATGTGGTGATAAAACTAAGGGAGCCATTGCAGGGCTTAGAGCAGCTAAAATTTATAATTTAGATATTTTAAAAAAAGATATTAATAATGCAAAAGAAAATAATACAAGATTTGTAGTTATAGGTAGAGAGCTAGAATCTAATGAACTTTGTGACAAACTTACAATAGCTTTTTCAGTATTAAATAAAGCAGGAAGTTTATATAAACAATTAGAAGTTTTCTCAGAAAAAGGTATTAATATGATAAAAATAGAGTCTAGACCTATGGGAAATGGTTCATTTAATTATTTCTTTTATGTAGATATTGATGGGAATTTAGAGAATAAAGAAGTTAGTGAAGCTTTAGATATTATTAAAAATTCAACAGAAGATTTTAGAATTTTAGGAGCTTATAAAAGACAAGGATAGAGGTGTTCAAAGTGAAAGTTTTTGGATTAATAGGTGAAAAATTAGGACACAGTTTATCTCCAAATATACATGAGGATTTATATGGGTATTTAAGCATGGATGCTAAATATAATTTATTTCCTATTGATAGGGAGAATATACAAAATGCTGTAGAAAGCTTAAAAGTATTAGGAATTAAAGGGGCTAATGTTACTATACCGTATAAGGAAGTAATAATGAAGCAGTTAGATTATATATCTGATGAGGCAAAAAAAATAGGAGCAATAAACACTATTCTTGTTAAGAATAATAAAACTTATGGTTATAATACTGATTATTATGGGTTTAAATCCTTGTTAGATAAGGATAATGTAGTTATAAAAAATAACGAATTCTATGTTTTAGGTTCAGGTGGTGGTGCAAAAGCTATAGTTCAATGTCTTTTAGATTTTGGTGCTAGTAAAGTAGTGATTGTATCAAGAGATAAACTTAGTGCGCAAGAGAAATTTATAGGTAAAAGATTAGAGTTTATGACATATGAAGATTTGACTTTTATAAAAGATTCTTATGCAGTAGTAAATACAACTCCTTGTGGAATGTATCCCAAAATAGATACGACACCTATAGATAAGAAAATATTATCAAAGTTTGGACTTGCTATTGATATAGTCTATAACCCAGAGGAAACAAAGTTTTTAAAAGAGGCAAGATTAGAAGGATTAAAGATTGTAAAAGGTCTTTATATGCTTGTTGCACAAGCTATGAAGTCAGAAGAAATATGGAATGATATTAGTATTTCTAGGGAAATAGAAAATAATATTTTTGAGAAGCTTGCAGTTAAATTCAGATAGAAGGAGTGCTAAGAAAATGGAAAAGGGGATAGTACTAATTGGAATGCCTGGATGTGGAAAAACAACATTAGGCTTTGAAGTAGCAAAAGAGCTTGACTTGAAATTTATCGATATGGATGATTTTATAGAGAGAAGTACCAAAAAAACAATTACTGAAATTTTTGAAAAAGATGGAGAAGAAATATTTAGACATTATGAAACTAAAACTTGTGAAGTTTTATCAAGGCTTGATAATGTTTTAATTTCAACTGGTGGAGGCGTTGTTAAAAAGGAGGAGAATATGGCTTTTTATGATTCTTTTATAAAAGTATTTATAAATAGACCATTAGAACTTATTCTTTCAGATGTTGATACAAGTAGTAGACCTCTTTTAAAAGATGGTAGAGAAAAGATAATAACTTTATATAGAGAGCGAATTGATTTGTATAATCAGTTTGCTGATATAATAGTAATTAATGATGGACAGATAGAAACAATAGTAGATGAAATTGTCTCAAAAATAATTGATATTAAAAAAATTAGTGATTGGTAGGTGTAAAGGTGAAGATTAAACTTATAAATGGACCTAATTTAAATCTTTTAGGAATCAGAGAAAAAAATATTTATGGAAAAAAAGATTTTAATGATGTTGTTAATGAAGTTATTTTACAAGGCGTAAATTTAGGACATGAGATAGTTAGTTTTCAAAGCAATATAGAAGGTGAAATTATAAATGAAATACATAGTGCTTACTTTGATAAGTATGATGGAATTATAATTAATCCAGGAGCATATACACATTATAGTATAGCAATATATGATGCTTTGAAAGGTGTAGATATACCAACAGTAGAAGTTCATCTTAGTAATATTCATAAAAGGGAAGAATTTAGACATAAGTCTGTAACAGCAGCAGCATGTATAGGGCAAATTTGCGGATTTGGAGATTATGGATATATCTTAGGAATTAAGGCTTTAGAAAATCATTTTCAAAGTAAATAGTAAATAAGGAACATGTATATTCAATGAGATAAGGGGGATTTTTAATGAATATAACATTAGTTGGACTTGGTGTCATAGGAGGATCTATAGGTCTTAGTTTAAGGGGAAAGATATATGGAGTTAATGTTTTTGGAGTTGATCTTAATAAGGAGACTATAGAAAAAGCTTTTGAGCTAGGGATTATAGAAAAAGGTGCAATCAGTAATACAGAGCAAGCAAAAAAATTAATAAGTGATTCTGATATTATTGTTTTAAGCATATATCCAGAGGATATAAAAATTTTTATGGATAGCTATAAAGATAGTTTTAAAGATAATGCAATAATAATTGATACATCAGGCGTTAAAAATGAAATAGCGACTTTAGAAATTCCTGAAAATATAGATTTTATTTTGGTTCATCCTATGGCGGGTAGAGAGAAAAAAGGTATAGAATTTGCATCAAGAAAAGTTTTTATAGGGGCAAATTTTATAATCACAAAAACTATTAATAATAAAGATGAGAATATAGAACAAGTTAGATATTTAGCCCAAAAGATGGGATTTGCTAATATTGTTGAAACGACAGTAGATGCCCATGATGAAATTATATCATTTACAAGTCAACTGCCACATGCTATTGCTGTTGCTTTAGTAAATAGTGATAAACTTACTATAAATACAGGCTCGTTTACAGGTGATTCATATAAAGAAATAACTAGAATAGCAAATATAAATGAAACATTATGGAGTCAATTGTTTTTAGGAAATAAAGAAAATCTACTTGCAAAAATAGAAAGTTTTGAGGAATCTTTAGATCAGATTAAAAATGCTTTAAAAAATGAAGATTAAAAAACTTTAAAAGAAT
>JBOFRC010000089.1:0-1103 GCA_051650825.1 Sarcina sp.
CGCGCGAGTGGTTTCACGTCTTTTCGAAGATGTGTACTACTTGCGTGTTTCTGGATGCGATCGTTACCTGGCGCCTCGGGATGGTCACGAGCGCTGTATCGCATGCTTGGGCTTAAGGCGCGCTGAGGCAGCGTTTGTGGATGAGTCATGCACCCATTGCGGGAAGATGACCATCGCGGAGTTGCGATCTAGACTCCGCCTCCTGCAAGGGGGCGGAGTCCCAGTGCCGCTGCTTCGTTCCAGTCCTCCTGAAAATGGAGGGCTGTTTCGGGCGGTGGCACTGGTGATTTGAGGATTACGGTGAGCGCGCTTCCCTCGGGGAACCAACCCCCTGGGAACCCTCACTCCTCCCGCACTCTGCAGCCAGTAGAGCTGCTGGGGGAGCGTGATGGACCGCCCCAGAGGTGTGTACCATCCGTATCCTTCAGGGCTCCCCAGGATGACCGGATGTCGATCGCTGCATCGGAGGGTGAGCCTGACGCTTTCGTGGATGATGATTCGGCGCGGCTGCCTCCTTCGGGAGTGACAGCTGTGCCCGAATCAGACCCGGAAATGATGGCTATGCTTTCCCGGGCCGCCAACAGGGTCGGGCTCGTGTGGAATGCTCCAACGTGTGGAGTGCTCCACCGTGTCCCGAGCCCTCGAGGTTGGATGATTGGTTCCTCGGAGTGGCAAGGGATGGTTCTCAGCCCCCCACCCCGGTTCCCTTCTTCCCGGAAGTGCATGTAGAGAACACTGGCGCGTGGAGGGCACCTTTTACTGCCCGAAACCGTGCCAGTGGGACCTCCTCCCTCACTACCCTTGATGGCGGTGCGGCAAAGGGATGTTCACGCATACCCCTTCCTGAAGAGAGGGGGGAGCGTCTCTCCCTTCCCGGGCCTGTGAGCGCTCGTCGGACCTACTGGCAGTGCTTACTGGGCCTGCGCGGAAGCCGCTGCCGCCTTACACGCTATGGCGTTGTTGCAGGTCCATCAGGCCAAGGCACTGAGGGGCTTGCACGAGGGTAGTCATGATCCACAGGTTCTCCAAGAACTTCGTACCGCAACGGACCTCGCGCTTCGAGCGACGAAGGTCACTGCGCGGTCAGTGGGTCGTGCGATGTC
>JBOFRC010000090.1:0-4586 GCA_051650825.1 Sarcina sp.
AAAGGAGATAGTAATCAGCTTAAACAAAATATAAATAACAAAAATACATATGAAGAACATATAAATCATAAGAAAAATAGACTTTCTTAAAAAGAATCTTATGTAACATTAAAGATTTAACCTGAAATTTTTAGGTTAAATCTTTTTTTATGTCTAAAATTTGAATAAGATGGCTATAGTAATACATAGAATTATATTAGTAATAAATGTTAGGAGGAGATTTTAAGGTGGGATATAATAGTATATCAATAAAAAAGGTTATAACATATTTTAATAACCCTATAGAACAAGGAGGCTTTTGGTTACCTAATGTTCATAAAGATTTTATATGGAGAGAAGAACAAATAGAAAAGTTTGCTGATAGTATAATGAGGGAATATCCAATAGGAGTTTTTTTAGTTTTAAAAACTAAAAAAGCTATAACATATAGAAGATTCGTAAATACTTATAGTGAAGGAGTAAACATAAATAGTAATCCTGAACCAATAACAGATAATCAAAAATTACTTATATTAGATGGACAACAAAGATTACAGAGTTTATTTATTGCACTTAATGGAAGTTATAATGGTAAAGAGTTATATTTTAATGTTTTAAGCGGCGGAAAGAAAGATGATAAAGGTGTGAAGTATCAATTTAAATTTATGACTGAAAATGAAAAAACAGAATATTGGGTTAAAGTTAAGAGTATTATAAACTCTGATGAAAGAGCTAATGTAAATAAAAGAAATGTGATTTCTCAAATTGAATTTGAACTTGGTGAAGAGCTTAGTAGCGAAGAAAAAAATTTAATTGATGATAATTTAGATCAGTTAATTAATTGTTTTAGTATAAAATCAATAGTTTGCTATGCTGTTTTAGATGATGTGGAAGATGAAGGATTGTATAGTGTAGAGGATATATGTGATATAGTTACAAAATATAATTCTATAGGTTCTATTTTTAGTAAAGAGGATTTAGTAATAGCATTAAGTTAGTTTATAAGAGGATCTTTAAAATTATTAGCTATAGGATAAGTAGGTTTAATGTTGAATATTAAAAAATATATTTTAGAAAAACGGATTAGTGATATAAGTGTATTACTAATCTTTTTTTATTATCTCTATAATAAAAAAATGATTATATATGTGAAGTTTTTACTAAAAAAAAACTAGACGTAAAGATAGTTTGCGTTTATAAATAATAAAATCTTTTTTAGCATATATATTAAAGACTAATAAATAGGGAGAATTTGTAAAATGGAAGTTTTATTATTAATACTATGTATTTCACTTGTGATTCTCGGATGTGCATTTATCATTGCTAAAGGTATTGTTAAAAAACCTGAAGGAAATGAGCGAATGAAAGAAATAGCTAATAGTATAGCTAGCGGAGCTATGGCTTTTTTAAAAAGAGAATTTAAGTATCTTAAAATTTTTGTACTAGTTGTTGCTGCTTTAATAGCTATCTTTTTAAGCTATAAAACGGCAATAAGTTTTATGTTAGGTGCAGCTTTTTCATTAGTGGCAGGAAATATAGGAATGAGAATTGGTGTAAAAGCAAATGTAAGAACTACAGAAGGGGCAAGAAAAGGACAAAAGGAAGCTTTATCTGTTGCATTTTCGGGTGGAGCTGTTATGGGGCTTTGTGTGGTAGGTCTAGGAGCCTTAGGATTAACTATTTTAGCAATTATTTTTGGATTAGATAAAATTGGTGTAGAAAATATAACAGGCTTTGGTTTAGGTGCTTCATCAATAGCTTTATTTGCGAGAGTTGGTGGTGGAATATATACTAAAGCAGCAGATGTAGGAGCAGATTTAGTTGGCAAGGTAGAGGTAGGAATACCTGAGGATGATCCAAGGAATCCAGCTGTAATAGCAGATAACGTTGGAGATAATGTTGGAGATATAGCTGGTATGGGAGCAGATTTATTTGAATCATTTGTTGGTGCAATAATTTCAGCTATTACGTTAGGTCTTGCTGTTAGTACACAGGCTGGATTTGAAAATGCTTTGATATTTCCATTAGTAGTTGTGGCAGTAGGTATGGTTGCCTCAGTTATAGGTATTTTTTATGTTAAAACTTCTAAAGGGGATAATCCACAGAAAATACTTAACTTAGGTATGTATATAGCAGTTGCAATAACGATAGTTGTTGTAGGATTTTTAAGTCAAGTTTTACTTAATAGTATCAAGCCATTTATATCAGTTTTAGTTGGTATGTTAGTTGGAACATTAATAGGAAAGATAACTGAAATATATACATCAAGTGATTATAAATCAGTTAAATCAATAGCAGAAAAATCAAAAACAGGAGCTGCAACTAATATAATACAGGGAATTGCAGTAGGAATGAAGTCAACAGTTATGCCTATAATTGTTATAGGTATAGGGATTATAATATCATATGTTGCGATTGGCGGAATGCAAAATTCTAGTATGGGGCTTTATGGGATTGCATTATCAGCAGTAGGAATGTTAGCTACTTCAGGGAGTATTATAGCAGTAGATGCTTATGGACCTATAGCAGATAATGCTGGTGGAATTGCTGAAATGGCAGGGCTTGATGAAAATATAAGAGAAATAACTGATAAATTAGATTCAGTTGGAAATACAACAGCTGCAATTGGAAAAGGATTTGCAATAGGGTCAGCAGCTCTTACAGCACTTGCACTTTTTGCATCATATGCACAGGCTGTAAATATAGACACAATAAATCTTTTAAATCCTATGACCCTTGTAGGTCTCTTGATAGGGTGTATGCTACCATTTTTATTTGGAGCGTTAACGATGGAGGCAGTAGGAAAGGCAGCAACTGAAATGGTTGAAGAAGTAAGAAGACAGTTTAGAGAAAAGGCGGGGATAATGACAGGGGAAGAAAAACCAGATTATGAAAGATGTGTAGAAATTTCAACTAATGCTGCTTTAAAAGAAATGATTTTACCAGGAATTTTAGCTATAGTTATTCCTTTATCTGTAGGGTTTTTATTTGGTGTAGAAGCGCTTGCAGGAACTATAGCAGGTGGAGTTGGAACAGGTGTTTTAGTTGCGATATTTATGTCTAATTCAGGTGGTGCATGGGATAATGCTAAGAAATATATAGAATCAGGAGTCGATGGTGGTAAAGGAAGTGATTCACATAAGGCAGCAGTTGTGGGAGATACGGTAGGAGATCCATTTAAAGACACTTCTGGTCCAGCTATGAATATTTTAATAAAGCTTATGACTATTGTATCAGTTGTTTTTGCTAGTGTTCTAGTAGAATATGGAGATATTATAGGAAATATTTTCTTTAAATAAAAAATACTAATATTTATATATAAGATTTTCCTCTTTTAGAGAGAAGCAAAATAATTTAATGAAAAGGCCTATATCATAATGATATAGGTCTTTTTTGTAAAACTATATAATGTACTATATTTAGTAAAAATTTTATGGGAGTAGTAGAAATCCTATAATTTTTAATGCTTAGACTATTTTTAGACTTAAAATTCTGTAGCACTTAGGTCTGCATTTATAGAAAAATAGAATAATACTCCTTTTTCAGTATTTTCAGATCCAAAATCACTACCATGTAATTCAAGAATATTCTTAGCTATTGATAAACCAAGTCCAGTACTACCACTATCTCTATTTCTAGAGTTATCTGTTCTGTAAAATTGTGTCCAGATTTTAGAATGGTCATTTTCGTTTATAGAAGTACCAGTATTTTCTATATAGAAAAATATTTTATTATCAATTCGCTCTAAAGTTATTATAATATTTTCATTTTCAGGGCTATATTTAATAGCATTAGTAATAAAGTTTGTCATTACTTGTTCTATTTTAAATGAATCTCCAACAGCATAATAGCTATCATTTTCATCTAAGTTTATATTTACTTTAAAGTTTTTATCTACAAAACTATTATTGTGTTTTAGTAACATAGCATCTAATAATTCTCTTAAAGAAAATGAACTTATAGTCAATTCAGTTTTGCCAGATTCAAGTTTTGTTAAGTTTAGCATATCTAAAACAAGTTTATTCATTTTATTAGCTTCATCAATTATAACATCAAGATATACATCTTTATCTTCTTCAGAGGCAATACCATCTTTTAAGCCTTCTGCATATCCAGATATTATTCCTATAGGTGTCTTAAGTTCGTGAGAAACACCAGCTATAAAATCTTTTCTAAGTTTTTCAATTTCTCTTTTTCGCTCGATTTCTTTTTCTAGATATTTATTTTTAACTTTTAAATCGTCTAATGCCTTAGAAAGATTAGAAGATAAAAAGTTTAAGGTTCTTGCAAGATTACCTATTTCATCATTCCGTTTAATTTCACATTTTTCAGAAAAATCCATGCTGCTCATTTTTTCAGCGGTTTGATTAAGTTTAAGCAGTGGTTTTGATATAAGGTTTGAAATGATGTACGCTAAAATTAAACAAATTATGATTAAAACTAAGAAAATAGCTTTATAAAAATCATTCATAATAACGCTTGCTTCCTGTATTGGTCTTAATGGAGAAATTGCAATAAGCACAGAATCATTTTTCTGATATAAAGAAAAAGGAGCCATAGAAACTATATGCTTTTCAGCTGAATCAGTTGAAATAAGAGTAGTGACA
>JBOFRC010000091.1:0-15012 GCA_051650825.1 Sarcina sp.
TTTAATGCAACTTCTATATTACAGGGTGTTATATGTAGTTTTGGAGCAATAGCAGTAAATCAGCTTGTTAAGCAAAGTTATATAAAGAGGTAATTTAAGAGTCTTTTATAAGGCTCTTTTATTTTATAAAATATTAAAATATTATAAATAGTCGATTGAGTGGTCTAATACACTTGATGTTGGTAGGAGAGATAAAAAATGAAGATAGGATTAAAAGCTGGACATACTTTAAGAGGAAAGGGAACAGGTGCAGTAGGATTAGTAAAAGAAACAGATAAAAACAGAGAGGTGTTTAGTAGATTAACAGCTATGTTAAAAGAAAAAGGACACACAGTAGTTAATTGTACTGTAGATGAAAGTATAGATGATACTAGAGAAAGCGTTGTAATAGCTAATAAACAGACTCTAGATTTATTCATAGATATACATCTTAATTCATTTACAGATCCAAAAGCTAACGGAGTAGAAGTTTTTAGTTTAAATACTAGTGGTAAAAGTCATGAATTTGCAATTAAAGCTCAAAAAGAACTTGTAAAAGAAATGAATTGGTATGATAGAGGAAAGAAACAAGCTAATTTTTACACACTAAAAAATACAACTGCTCCTGCAATATATTTAGAATTGGGATTCGTAACAAATAAAAATGATATGGATAAATGGAATACTGAAAGAATTTGTAAGGCTATATTTAAAGCTATAACTGGCAATGAATATATATCTAATATACCACCTGCTGATAAAGAAATTTATAGAGTGAGAAAAACTTGGACAGATGTAGCAAGTCAAAAAGGTGCTTTTTCAGATTTATCAAATGCTAAAAAATGTGCTGATGAAAATACAGGATATAGTGTATTTGATTCAAAAGGTAATAAAGTTTATGGTGGAAAAGTTATTGCAGTTGGTAGCAGAGTAAAGATTATAGGAACTCACTATGCTACAGGACAAGCTATATCAGAGTGGGCTAAAAAACAAGAGCATACAGTACAAGAAATAAAGGATGATAGGGCATTGCTTAAAGAAATTACTAGCTGGTGCTTTATTAAAGATTTAGTATAATAAAAAATAAAGTTAATAAGTTAAAAGGCAGTGAGAGGAATTGGTAGTTTTATAACTGCATATAAAATATAGAAATTGGGGCTAGGTGAGAAAAACTCGTCTAGCTCTTTTTTTATTTCTTAAATAATATGCTCGTAAATGATAATCAAAAAATAAGAATTAAAGGAAATTTTATATCATATAAAGAATATATAACATAGGGAGTGATTAAAATGATTAAAAATAACCTGTTAGATTTAAGATTAGAAAGAAAATATAAAAAGCAAAAAGATTTTGCAGCATTTTTAGAGATTAGTGACAGTTACTATAATAAGCTAGAAAATAATAAGTCGATTATGACAGTAGATACTTTATTTCAGATAGCCAAAAAACTTAATATTGATATAAATGAGATAGTTTTTTATGAGGAGCAGTAAGCTCCTTCTTTTTTTATGCCTAAATTTCATATTGAGAAATAAAAAAGAAATTTAAAATATTTTTTTTAATAATAGGAAAGTTTTAAAAGATTAGTACATATATATAAATCAAGAATGTAAAACAAGGTTATTTGAGGTGCAACAGTTTATTTAGATGATGTAATATCAATTTTTTGAGAGTAGCACAAAAGTTAATAACTGTTTTTGAATGAGATATAAAGGAGGAAATATGCAAAAAAGATTAAAAATAATAGTTGAGTTTTCTATAAAAGATGAGAATGAAATAAAAGTATTTGAAAAATTAAATGCATTAACTTATCCAGGAACACTTATTAAAGATATTTTGTGTAAAAGGATACCATTTACTGTTATAGAAAATCTTTTAGAGAATGCTTATGAGAATAATTGAATATTTTCAAAAAAAGAAAAAAATTAAAAGTATAAAAATTCAATATGCTACTTTAATTAAAGAACTTAATCTATTTAATTCATTAGGAGAATATCCTGAAGAGTTACAATTGAAATTTATTGAGTATGGATATGAACTTCATTTTGATATCTCAGGAATAAAAGAGTTTATTGCACTAGAAAAAAAATTAGATTTTATAAAAGATTGCTTTAGGGCATATAACGTAAAAGTATCAAACGATAGAGGAAAAGTTATATTAACTGTTTATGAGAGCGAATTAAAGATAAAAGAGTTTATTAGAAGCGAAATAGGGGCTTATAAATTACTTTTAGGTTATAACTATGAGGGGATTATAAGTACAGATATGAAAATTAGTCCTCATTTACTTATAAGTGGTTTATCAGGGCAAGGGAAGACAGGTCAATTAAGAGTACTTACAGCTAATTTAATAGGACAAGCAGATATATACCTTATAAATTGTTTTAAAAATGACTTTAGAGGGTTTAAGGGCGTACAGTTTATTAATGGTAATGAGAATATATTAAACTTTTTAGCCGAGTTTAAAGAGAAGCAATTTAAAGAGCATAAGAAACCGATATATTTAATCTTTGATGAAATGATGACATTATCAGAAGATAAAAAAATTCAGAAATTAATTAAAGAATTTTTATGTGTTTGTAGGCACTATAACTGTTTTATAATTGCTTTACTTCAGGTATGTAGGAGCGAGGACTTTAAAGCAAAGACATTTTTCAATAGTAGAGTATCATTCAAACAAATGGATAGGAGCAGTTACGGAGTAGCACTTGGAAGTACAGGAGAGATGGAAGAGTTAAAGAAAAGGGAGTTTTATAGCAAAGGAAGTAATGGTTTGGAAAAGGGTACAACTTACAATTTAGATTATTGAAATAGGAGGATTTAAAATGACTAAAGAAATAGAGGTAATACCATGTCCAAATGAGAAATGCACAGGTGAATTAGTAAAAATATATGATTGTAAATTTATTGATGCAGGAGAGGGCGAGAAAGCTTGTATGTATTGTTGTTCTCAATGCTTAGAGGAGTTTCTAGGTAGTGAAAAAGTAGAAGAATAAATGATAATAGCTACTTATAGAATAGTTTTAATTTTATAGTTTTTCTATCAAAAGCCGTTTGCGTTGTGTGAAAAAAGGCGTCAGCCTTTTTCTTTAGCTTTAGTCACGCATAAGCAATAAGGCGTTGATAGAAAGTTTATAAGAATTAAGTTTCTTTTATAACTAGATAGTAGCAGTTTAACTATATCAAAATTGAAAATCAAAACTAAGGATAAATAGCACTATTACAGGAGTGAGGTGTTATAAAAAATTACAAACAATATAACTTAAAAATTATATCATCAGGAGATACAAGAGTAGAGATTTATAAAGCAAATAATTACTCTATTATGGTAAATAAAGATAGCAATAACAAAGAGGGAAGAGTAGGAAAAGAGGAACTAGAGCAAGAAGAAAAAGAAGATAACACAGAGAGGGCAAGAAAAACAACTTTAGTAAATGCAAGAAACAATATTATAAGACTTATAAAAAGCAATGTTGATATGAATACCTTTATTACATTGACTTTTGCAGAAGAAACTGACTATAAGCAAAGTAAGAAGTATTTACAGGCAATGTTTTTAAAACTTAATAGGCATAATGAGAGTTTTAAGTATTTATGGGTGCTAGAGTTTGGAGATAAAACACAAAGACTTCACTATCATATGCTGTGTAATTTGAAGCTACCAGAGATTAAGTTTGCAGCAAGTGGAAAAAGAAAAGGTAAGGATCATAAAGACTATGAGAATAATTTTGCTAAGAAATATTGGAAAAAAGGTTTTGTTGATATAAGAGCTTTGGATAAAGAGGGGAATACAAATATAGCTTTATATGTTAGTTGCTATATAACTAAAGATTTACTAGATAAACAATTAAATGGATATAGGATATATGGATATTCATTTAAAACTTTGAATAAACCGTTAGTTTTAAATGACTATACAGATAGGCGAATAGAAGATATTATAAAAGATTTTAAAGAAGATTTTGAAATCACATATACAAATAGTTATAAAATAGGCTATAAAACGGAATCTAAAGAACGAAAAGGGATGGTTACTTATTTTGATATGAAACGAAAATGAAGCAATTAATAAGGAGGGATAAGATGCTTTATAGAATTTATGGAAATATGAATTTTTGGATTTGGACTGATTTAAAGGATGAAATAAAAGGAATAGCAAAAGATTATAAGCTAGATGAAAATAAAAAAATTATATACAAAGAATTTGAAGTTGCTAAAGCAATACAAAATAAAAAAGAAATTGAAACTATATATAATGTAAGAATTGAGGAGGTAGTTTAAAATGAAAGTAAAAACAGACGTAATTATTACAAAAGTAGAAGTGAAAACAAAAAAAGATAGTACAGAGCAGTATATCATGGTTAGTTTTTTAGATATGTTATCAGGTGATGTATTTGATGTGTTAGAAAAGAATATAGAAGTTCTAAGTAAAGTACAGGCAATGACTAGAAGAGAGAACTTTGAAGTTAATTTTAGTAATAGCAAATATGGAATTAAGCTTGATATTTTAGATTATGGAATGGAAGCAAAACTTTAGAAGGTACAAAATAGAAGAAAGAATAGACAAAAATTAAGGTGACCGATAGGTGACCAAAAAATGAAAAAGAGTACTTAGAAATTATATATCTAAGTACTCTTTAAGCTTTTAATAAAGCTATTTTGGTACCGAAGATGGGATTTGAACCCACACGATTGCTCGGCAGATTTTGAGTCTGCTGTGTCTGCCATTCCACCACTTCGGCTTGATAAAAATAATATATCATAAATATCTAAAAAAAGCAATAATTAACTAAAATATTTATGAAAAAGAAAGATTTTTTTATCAAAGGTATTGTTAGTGTTCTATTAATTTGTTAGAATAGAACACGGTAGGAATACCAAAAATGGACAAGGTCTATTTTAAAAATATATAATTATGGTAATTATTTAGGGATATTTACTATAAGTTATTTTTTAGGGAGGAGAAATGAATATGATGTATTCAAGCGAAGTTCAAGAAATGTGCGTAATTGCTAAAGGACCAAACCATGGCCCAGCACCAATTCCTGTAGAAGGAAGATGGGTACAATCTAAAGAGGTTAAAGATATCTCAGGATTAACTCACGGAGTGGGTTGGTGTGCACCTCAACAAGGAGCTTGTAAATTAACATTAAACGTTAAAGATGGAATCATCGAAGAGGCTTTAGTTGAAACAATTGGTTGTTCAGGAATGACACACTCAGCTGCTATGGCATCAGAGATTTTACCAGGAAAAACAATATTAGAAGCATTAAACACAGATTTAGTTTGTGATGCTATAAATACTGCTATGAGAGAATTATTCCTTCAAATCGTGTATGGAAGAACTCAAACTGCATTCTCAGAAGGTGGATTACCAATAGGAGCTGGTCTTGAGGACTTAGGAAAAGGACTTAGATCACAAGTTGGTACAATGTATGGAACATTAGCTAAAGGACCTAGATATTTAGAAATGGCGGAAGGATATGTTACTAAAGTAGCATTAGATTCTAACAGAGAAATAATAGGGTATAGATTCGTTCATTTAGGAAGAATGATGGAAATGGTAGCTAAAGGAATGGATGCTAACGAAGCTATGGAAAAAGCTACTGGACAATATGGTAGATTTGACGAAGCTGTTGAAACAATAGATCCAAGACACGCATAATAAATTAGAAGGGAGAAATTAAAAATGGCATTATTTGAAAGTTATGAAAGAAGAATTAACCAAATCACACCTGTATTAGAACAATACGGAATGAAAACATTAGAAGATGCTAAAAAGGTTTGTGATGATTTAGGAATAGATCCTTACACAATCGTTAAAGAAACTCAAACAATCGCATTCGAAAACGCTGCATGGGCATACGTTTTAGGAGCTGCTATAGCAGTTAAAAAAGGTTGTACAAAAGCTGCTGACGCTGCTGAAGCATTAGGTGAAGGATTACAAGCCTTCTGTATCCCAGGTTCAGTTGCAGATGATAGAAAAGTTGGTTTAGGACATGGTAATTTAGGAGCTATGCTTTTAAGAGAAGAAACTAAATGTTTCGCATTCCTTGCTGGACATGAAAGTTTTGCAGCTGCAGAAGGAGCTATTAAAATAGCAGAAAAAGCTAATAAAGTAAGACAAGAACCTTTAAGAGTTATTTTAAACGGGCTAGGTAAAGATGCTGCTCAAATTATTTCAAGAATCAATGGGTTCACATATGTTCAAACACAATTTGATTACTTCACAGGAGAATTAAAAGTTGTTAAAGAAGTGGCTTACTCAAATGGACCAAGAGGAAAAGTTAAATGTTACGGATCTGATGATGTTAGAGAAGGTGTTGCTATAATGCACGCTGAGGGAGTTGATGTATCAATTACAGGAAACTCAACAAACCCAACAAGATTCCAACATCCAGTTGCTGGAACATATAAAAAAGAATGTCAATTAGAAGGTAAAAAATACTTCTCAGTAGCATCAGGTGGTGGTACAGGAAGAACACTTCACCCAGATAATATGGCAGCTGGTCCAGCTTCTTATGGTATGACTGATACAATGGGAAGAATGCACTCAGATGCTCAATTTGCAGGATCATCATCTGTTCCAGCTCACGTTGAAATGATGGGATTAATTGGAATGGGTAACAATCCAATGGTTGGTGCTACTGTTGCTGTTGCTGTTGCAATAGAAGAAGCAATGAACAAATAAGATTATTTTTAAGTAATTTTTTATAAAGACTATGGATAATTATTTTATCCATAGTCTTTTTTTAATTTTAAATTATATCTCTTTTTAGTAGTTTATATATATTTTCGTTTAATAATAATTATTTATATGATATAATAATTATTATCGTTAAGAGATAGAAAGGAGATATTTTCATGGTAGGATTATTAGGAACTATATTAATAGTATCATTAATATGTATTATAATATCAATAGTTAGCTTACTAACTGCTAAAGGATTTAAAAAAATCAATATGATATTTTGTCATGTAGGTATAGTATTACAATTAATAGCAATGGGAGTTATGAGTTTTATATCTTCAACATTACCATATAAAGATGTTACATATAGTATGATGGATATACATGAAACTGTGGGCTGGATAGCTTTAGTACTTTTAATTTTATACGCTATAGTTTTAAGTATATTTAAAAGAAAAGGACAAGTTATTAGTTCTAAAGTAAAAGTTATTTCTATAATATTATTTATTCTTTATCTTATATGTTATGGAATTGCTATGTATATAGGAATTTTAGCTGCAATTTAATTTAATAAATATTAAATAGCATAAAATCACTACTGTTTAAAATATAATTAAATGGTGGTGATTTTATGCCTTATGAATTTTATATTATTATTTGCATGACTTTAATAATTTTAGGGATTTTATGTTTTATTAAAAATATTAAAGAAGGAGTTGTTGCAGCTATTGGAGGAAATATAGCTTTAGGAGGAATCTTTATAATTCATTATATTTATTATATAACCACTGGTTTTTTTGATAAAAGTGGACTTACTTTTAAAGATATAATTTCATATATAGTCTGTATTGCAATTACTATAATAGCATTTTTATTGATTATATTTTTAGTTAAATTTTTAGGGATAAAGAAAAGGTAATTAAAAATCTATATTTTCTAATTTAAAACAACAAAAAGCCACTCATAAAACGAGTGGCTTTTGGCTATTCTTTTTTATTTGTAGCTATAATATGTTCCTTTGCTTTAAGCTCAAAAGTATCATCAAGTCCAAGCAAATCAAATTTTCCATATTTTTTAGTCAGGGCAGCTTTTAAAAATCTATCAGCAATTTCAGGGTTTTTTGATAATAAGGGTCCATGGAAATAAGTTCCATAAGTATTTTTGTAAATACACCCTTCATAACCATCTTTACCATTATTGCCATAACCAACTAAACACTTTCCTAGACCTTTTAATCCCTCACCAAGATATGTTCTACCAGCATGGTTTTCAAATCCTACATAAGTTTCATTAAATTCTTCATTGTGGATAACTGTATTTCCGATAAATCTTGTATCTCCAGCTTCGGTATATAAATTTAATATTTTTAATCCATCTAATTTCTCGCCTTCCGCAGTTTTATAGTAGTTTCCTAATAATTGATAACCACCACAAATTGCTAAGAAAACTTTTCCCTCTTCTATATAATCTTTTATATAATCTCGTTTTGTATCAATTAAATCTTTTGATACGATAGACTGTTCAAAATCTTGTCCACCGCCAAAAAATACTATATCATAGATATCCTTTTCAAATTTATCATTTAATGATATATCTATAACATTTACCTTTATACCTCTTAATTCAGCTCTATGCTTAAGTATTAATATATTCCCGACATCTCCATATGCATTTAATAAATCAGGATACAAATGACATATATTTAATTCCATATAAACACCTTCCTAAAGTTAGTCTACCAAAGTTTTTCTATATAGCCTTTTGAATGTAGATACTTTCTATAATCAATCATAGCCGTATAAGTTGCTAATATATAAACTCTATTTTCTTTACAATTTTCTATAGTAGTTGTTAAATCCTCAAAAGTTTCATTAACAATAAAGCTACTTGGATCAAGTCCTGCAACTTTTAATCTTACGGCCATATCATATTTTCTTACACCAGATACAAATACTTCTTTAATATCCATATTTTTAAGTTTCTCAAAATCGACATCCCAAAGCCAAGAAACATCTCGTCCATCAGCATATCTATCATTTAAAAGAAAGGCTGCTGAAAATGAATTTGAGTTTAAGCAAAGAGTATCTAATGCTTGATTATATCCAGCTGGATTTTTAACAAGAATTATCTTCACATCTTTTCCGTTTATACTAAGATTTTCTTGTCTTCCGAAACTAGAATCTTGTTTAGTGAAAGAATCTTCAATAACTGAATCTGAAACATTAAATTCTTTAGCTATACCATATGCACAAAGAGCATTATAAATATTGTATAAACCAGATTGAGTAACCGTAAATATTGAATTATTTATTTTAATTTTAGAACCATCAGGAGTAAGTTCTAATATTTCATTCATAGCATAATCTAAATGAGGTCTTTTAAAGCCACAATTAGGACAGTAAAAATCACCTAAATGATTATAAGTTATAAAATTATATTCATATGAAGTTTTACAGAATTTACAAAACTTAGCATCTGCATTTACTTCTATTTTTTTATCTTTATTTGGAGAAACATCAAATCCATAATATTTGACAGGATTTTTAACATCAAGCTTTCCAAGTAAAGATTCATCTCCATTAAGTAATAAAGTTGTAGCAGGAACTTTATTAATTCCTTCTAATATCTTATTTAGAGTTGTATATACTTCACCATAACGATCTAGTTGATCCCTAAATAAATTTGTTATAGTAATAACTTCAGGCGTTACATGTTCGGTTATGAACTTTACATTTGCCTCATCTACTTCAATTACAGCATATCTTTCTTTATTATTTGAAAATTTGTAGTTATCTATAAAGGTACTAATAATTCCTGTGTACATATTTGCGCCAGTACTATTAGTTATAACATCGAATTTATTTTCTTTTAAAACATTATAAATCATAGATGTCGTTGTTGTTTTTCCATTAGTACCTGTAACAAGAATAACTTTATAATTTTTAGAAACTTTTTTTAATATATTGCTATCTAATTTCAAAGCTACTTTACCTGGAAAGTTACTACCACCTTTGAAAAGTTTTACAGCTAAGAATTTTGTTAGTTTTGTTACTATTATTGTTAAAACAGATCTAATACCTATTTCAAACACCACCTTAAACGTTGTTATTATTAATTATTGCCACAATTTTTTTAGATATAATCACTAAAACAATAGTTATAGTATATCATAAAGCATTTAAATTACCAATATATTAATAATATCTGTAATAGAGAACTTTAAGTTACTAATTTATTAAAATTATAGACTCTATGAGCGTAGTTTAGTAATATATTATTAAGTAAATATATTACTAAACTACAATGAATAAACATTTTAGAATGTAGGGGGAATTTTTATGTATCCAATAAAATTTAAAAGTCTTTATTATGATAAAATATGGGGAGGAAGAGATTTTGAACTTTTTAGAAATGATTTACCAGAAGGTATGCTTGGAGAAAGTTGGGATATTGCTTGTCATAATAATGGAATGAGCATAGTTGAAAATGGTGAGTTTAAAGGAATGAGATTTGATGAGTTAATAAATTTAAAAGGTGAAGAACTTTTAGGTACTGCTATAAAAACAGATAGATTTCCTCTTCTAGTAAAATTAATTAATGCAAAAGATAAACTTTCAGTACAAGTGCATCCTAATGACGATTATGCAATTAAATTTGAAAATGATCTTGGAAAAACAGAAGCTTGGTATGTATTAGAAGCTTTTGAAGGTGCTAATTTAATTGTAGGGACAAATGGATGTTCTAAAGAGGAATTTTATAATGCTATAAATGACGGTACTTGTGAAAATCTTTTAAATAAAATAAATGTCAAAAAAGGTGATGTGTTTTTTGTAAAAAGTGGTCTAGTTCATGCAATAGGGGAAGGGGTAGTAATTGCAGAAATACAACAAAACAGCGATACTACCTATAGAGTTTTTGATTATAATAGAGGTAGAGAAATTCATGTTAATAAAGCTATGGAGTGTATAGATTTTTCTCTTAAAGGAAATATATCTACAGGTTTAACTATTATAAAAAATGGATATAAAAGAGAGGTGTTAAATATTTGTGAGTATTTTTCACTAGAAAAGTATTCAATAACTAGTAGTTGTACCGAAAAAAGTGATTTAGAAAGATTTTATATATTTACATGTGTTGATGGAGAAGGATATATAAAGTCTTTAGACTTTGAACTTCCTATAACTAAAGGTGATAGTATCTTAATTCCTGCTACTCTTGGAGAGTATACTATAAAAGGAAATTTAGCTCTTTTAAAATCTTATGTTCCTAATATAGAAAAATTGAAAAATGAAATACTAAGCGAAGTATTAGTATAAGTAAGTATGAAGCGAGTATTTAATTACTCGCTTTTTGATTATTTTTATATTAAAAAGGTTAAATATTATTGAATTAATTGATAAAAAGATACATAATTAATAAATATTTAGTATAATATTAACGTTACAAATATTATACGTAAGGGGTAAAAAAATATGGATTTTATATTTATTTTTAAAGCTATTATCATAGCTATTGTAGAAGGTCTGACAGAATTTGTACCTGTTTCATCTACAGGACATATGATATTAGTTGGAGATTTGATTAATTTTAGAGGTGTTGAAAATATTGAATTTTCTAGTATGTATGAAGTAGTTATACAGCTTGGTGCAATTTTAGCTGTAGTAGTTTTATACAGAAAGAAAATTTTTGGGTCTGTAGTAGAATTTTTAAAATATATAATCGCTTTCTTTACAAGAAATACACAGAAAATGGACGAGTCTAAAGTTGGTTTTAGGTTTGGTATTAATGTGATTTTAGGAAGTATTCCAGCAATGATTTGCGGCTTAACATTTTATGATAGTATAAAAGGACTATTTAATATAAAGGCTGTAGGAATAGCATTTATAGTTGGGGGAATATTATTACTTATTATAGAGGGATGGTTTAGAAAAAGATCTAAGAATAAAAAAACTATACAATCAGTTGATGAAATGACATATAAACAATCTTTTCTAGTTGGGATTTTTCAATGTTTAGCTATGTGGCCAGGAATGTCAAGAAGTGCTTCAACAATAATGGGAGGATGGGTAGCTGGATTTAGTACTACAGTAGCTACAGAATTTACTTTTTTCCTTGCCATTCCAGCTATGATTGGTTCATCCGCTATGGATCTATTAAAATTTGATTATAGTATGATGAATTCAACTTATTGGGCTGCATTGATTTTAGGATTCATAATTGCATTTGTAGTTTCTTTAGTTGTAATAGATAAGTTTATAGCTTATTTAAAGAAAAAGCCAATGAAAGTATTTGCAATTTATAGAGTGATTGCTGGTGTAATACTTACTATAATGATATATAAAGGATTAGTTTCTTAAAAAAGTTAACAACCTTCACTAAATAATTAATAGTGAAGGTCTTTTTTTATAACTAAATAATAGCCTTCTACTTTTTAAATTTTAAAGCTTTTCATAGCATATTAATTAATATATGTGAATAATAATAAATTAGTCAAAGGTTTCTTTCTTAAGATTAACTTTTATAAGGGGGAGTTATTATATGTCAAAAAGCAGAAAAAAAATAGCGCTACTTACAGGTGGAGGGGATTGTCCAGGACTTAATGCAGTAATTAGAGGAGTTACTAAAACAGCAATCTTACAATATGGATATGAAGTTATAGGTTATAAATTTGGATATAGAGGTTTATATAATAATGATTATATAAATTTAAACTTAGATACTGTTTCAGGTATATTACACAGAGGTGGTACTATATTGCATAGTTCAAATAAAGATAATTTATTTGATTATCAAGTTTTTGAAAATGGACAATCTATAAAAAAAGATGTATCTGATATAGGTGTTGAAAATTTAAAAAAAGAAGGAGTAGATGCACTTATAGTAATTGGTGGAGATGGAACATTAACATCAGCTAGAGACTTTTCTAGAAAGGGTGTAAATGTTATAGGAGTGCCTAAAACCATAGATAATGATTTACTAGCAACAGATACAACATTTGGTTTTAACACAGCTACAGAAATTGCTTGTGAAGCATTAGATAGACTCCATACAACAGCTGCTTCACATCATAGAATTATGGTATTAGAGGTAATGGGACGAAATGCTGGATGGATAGCCTTAGACGCTGGTATATCTGGATCAGCAGATGTTATATTACTTCCAGAAATACCTTATGATATAAATATGATAGTAAATAAAGTAAGAGAACGTGAAGAAGCAGGAAAAGAATATACTATTATTGTTGTTGCTGAAGGTGCTAAGCCAAAAGATGGCGATATAGTTGTTGCTAAAATAGTGGAAGACAGTCCAGATCCTATTAGGCTTGGAGGGATTGGAAATAAACTTGCGGAAGATTTAGAAAAATTAATAAAAAATCATGAAGTTCGCTGTACTGTATTAGGTCATTTACAAAGAGGTGGAAATACGTCAGCGTACGATAGAATACTTTCAACTAGATATGGAGTTAAGGCTGCAGAATTAGTAAAAGAAGAATCTTACGGTAATATGGTTTGTTTAAAAGGTCAAAAAATAGATAAAGTTAGCCTTGAAGAAGTTATAGGAAATACTAAATGCGTTGAATTAAATGATGAAAAAGTTAAAGCTGCAAAACAAATAGGAATTTGTTTTGGTGATTAAATACGAATTATAATTAATAGTTAAAAAGTATTACCTCCGTAAATATTTGCATTTAAACGAATATTATATGTAAAAATAGATAAAATGTTCTTATTTTTTGATTTTTATGGTATAATATAGAAAATGTTTGTTTATTGGAGGTATTTATTTTGAGGAATTTATATGACAATCCACTTAATTCAAGATATTCATCAAAAGAAATGTCATTTATCTTTTCAGATGATAAAAAATTTTCTACATGGAGATTATTATGGGTTAATTTAGCAGAGGTACAAAAAGAATTAGGTCTTAATATTACAACAGAACAAATTAATGAATTAAAGCAATACATAAATATAATTAACTATGATGTTGCATTAGAAAGAGAACATATTGTAAGACATGATGTTATGAGTCATGTATATGCATATGGAGAGCAGTGTCCAAATGCGAAAGGAATTATACATTTAGGTGCAACTAGTTGTTATGTATGCGATAATACAGATATTATATTAATGAGAGATGCTCTAAAATTACTTAAAGAAAAATTAATTTTAATTCTTTCAAATTTAAAAATTTTTGCAATTAATTATAGATCTTTGCCAACATTAGGATTTACTCATTATCAACCTGCTCAACTTACTACTGTAGGGAAACGTGCTACTTTATGGATGCAAGATCTAATTTTAGACATAGAAAATATTGATTTTGTAATTTCTAAATTGAAACTCAGAGGTGTAAAGGGGACAACAGGAACACAAGCAAGTTTTATGAATTTATTTTCTGGAGATGAAAAAAAGGTGAAATTGCTTGATAAAAAAGTTTCAAATAAACTTGGTTTTGATTCATCCTATAGTGTTACAGGACAAACATATTCTAGAAAAGTTGATTCTATAATTTTAAACACTTTGTCTGAAGTAGCTCAAAGCGCTTATAAGTTTTCTAATGATATTAGATTATTACAAAACTTAAAAGAAATAGAGGAACCGTTTGAAGAAAAACAAATAGGATCTTCTGCTATGGCCTATAAAAGAAATCCTATGAGAAGTGAAAGACTTGCTTCACTTGCAAGAACTGTTATAGTAAATAGTATGAATCCTGCAATAACGGCAGCAACTCAATGGTTTGAGAGAACATTAGATGATTCAGCTAACAAAAGAATTTCTGTTCCTGAAGCATTTTTAGCATTAGATGGTGTTTTAAATCTTTATATAAATATTTCTAGTAATCTTGTAGTATATGATAAAGTTATAAGTACACATGTAAATAATGAATTGCCATTTATGGCTACTGAAAATATTATGATGGAAGCAGTAAAAAAAGGAGGGGATCGTCAAGAATTGCATGAAATTATAAGAGAACATTCTATGCAAGCTGCATTAAGAGTTAAAAAAGATGGTCTTAATAATGATTTGATCAGTCGAATTATTGATGATCAAAGATTTGGACTTTCAAAAACTGAAATATTGGAAATAATAAAACCAGAAAATTTTGTGGGAAGAGCACCTAATCAGGTACTTGAATTTATAGAGGAATTAGTAAATCCAATATTAAATAGAAATAAAATAATTAAAGATATTACTTCTGATATAATAGTGTAAATTAACTAAGTACAGACCTCTAGTGTAAAAATACTAGAGGTCTATACTTAGTTAATTTATTATAATTTACGTAACATAAACTATATTCTAAGAATAATCTATATTAGATATTAGATTATTCTTAGG
>JBOFRC010000092.1:0-1973 GCA_051650825.1 Sarcina sp.
GCGGGTCTGCGGTTCTCCAATGGGACTGATGCTCACAGCGTCTTATAGCGCTGTGGTCAGGTTAATATTGGAGTGAATAGACGGCCGGAGCAGTTCCTCTCAGCGTTAATATTGCCACGGACAAAACGTCTGTGTTTGACGACCTGGGAATGAGAAAGGGTTGCAACAAGTGTGATTAAGTAGGATGGTTTTAAGAAATGTTTACACTGGTTAAAGGATGAAAATCCTGCAGAGTTTGCCATTGTTGTATATTTGATGAGCATGCAAATTGTTTTAGATTTTCTATGATTTGAAATAATAAAAGCAATAATGGTTTCTGTAGCTCAGGCAGTCCTCCAAAAGCCAAGCTTATTATGGGGAAAAGCCTTAGAAACAGTTAGTGAGGAGGAGGATGTGAAACACATTAAATAGGTGAAGTGCACAAAATATGATCATAACAATAAGGGTAGCAACTTGTCCTCATCAATAAAAAAGAAAAAAAGAAGAGAATATAAGTAAAGTAAAACGAAGCAGAGACAAACGTCTGTGACTCTGATTATTTGACAGGCTGCGGCCTCTTTCTGACACCGTCGACTTGTAATGACGTTTCCTTTCACCGTCTCCTTTCATTCATGTATTTCTTTATACTGAATTTTTCTCATCTTGTTTGTATTTGAAGCAAATGCTGGTGTTTGGTGTTGGTGCTTTATGTGCTCCAACAGATTGTATGATTGTTGTGTGTAAACACTACAGGACTCATGACCAACAGCTCAGGTTTAAAATGAACGGCTTCACTTTATTTCCCGCAGGCGTCATTAAAGGCTACCTGATTAGTCCCAGTGACTCTTTTAGCACCTGTCGTACTAATTTGACTCAACACGATCGTGTGCTTGTTTTATGGAAACGATCTCATTACAGCACGGATGGTAACAATATTTTGCTATACAGTCTTAAGCACTGACAGATATGAGTACAACAACAAAACACCTTGTTTATTGTGATCACTGCTGTCACTATGCAGTGTGGCAGTAACCTCCTGTAAAATCTTCTTTTCAAACATCTTTCAAAAAAAAAAATCATGTGATCAATTTATTTGACAAGATGACAAAGAGCTCCAGTAAAATCCATCACCCTGCATGTCTACACAGCACATCATGCCACCATATTGCCTAGTAAATACATTTATACAGGGACATAAACATGTAGACACAAGAGACTCATATTATATGAATAAATAAAGACATTTTCAACAAAACCACGGCCAAGTATCATCCAGAGACAAATCCTCACGTTGTCTGGACAGGTGACGAATTTACCTTCTATAGAAATGCTCCTTGTTTGAGCTGCAGTATATAGCAAGAAGAAAAAGAGCAAGAGACATTCAGTTTGTGTTTTTCTCAGAATTAGTAGTTTATATGTTAAGATTTGCCTTTGCATTTATAATTTAATTTCATGGACATACTTCACAGCCATGAAACTGTCCAATATTATAGTGATATCATATTCTACTCTATCAAACAGTATACTACACTTTCAACTCAGTGTTGCTTGAATTTTTCAAGAGGGGCTGATTTCACAAGACACACCAGTCATTTCACAGTCCTCTTCATTTATCCTGCGTACTGGCTGATGCAGCACTGTTAATCTGCCTTGTAACCTCACAGAGCTCCCAGCAGGAAGTTATTATGCAGCATACCGGGCCCAGATCACAGTCACACCAGCAGATCTGCCCTGCTGACAGCAACCGGAGCTAGAAGCTAAACGATTCATATTTACAGAAAGATTCAAGTGATCAGGAAAGATGGCAGCTCTCTGTACAGACACACTCAGATATTCAGCAGCTCAGCATGATGCTGATTAGGGAGAATCAGTGCTGCTGGACTTCATGTTACACAGACAGGAAGACAGGCCTTCTGTTTACTTGTGTCCCACAAACATCTCTCTCTCTCTCTCTCATTCCAGATGTTTGGATCTGGATCTTCGTCCTCCAGGAG
>JBOFRC010000093.1:0-2188 GCA_051650825.1 Sarcina sp.
CAGTGAAACCACAAGTTCCAGCACCAATAGTAAGTGGACATGATGTAACAATAACACAGGGTTCAAACTATGATAATGGAATGACAGGAGGAAGCGCGACAGTAGACGGACAAAACGTAAAAGTAACGTATACAGGAAACGTAAATCCAAATAAAGTTGGAGTATACCACGTGACAATAACAGCAACAAATAGTGAGGGAGTAACAAGTTCAAAAGAGGTGAAAGTAACAGTAGTAGCAAATTCAGAACCAGTGAAACCACAAGTTCCAGCACCAATAGTAAATGGACATGATGTAACAATAACACAGGGTTCAAACTATGATAATGGAATGACAGGAGGAAGCGCAACAGTAGACGGCCAAAACGTAAAAGTAACGTATACAGGGAACGTAAATCCAAATAAAGTTGGAGTATATCATGTGACAATAATAGCAACAAATAGTGAGGGAGTAACAAGTTCAAAAGAAGTAAGTGTAACAGTAGTGGCAAAACCGGATACTTCAATTCCAATTAAACCAGTTGAGCCAAATACTACAAATGAAACTCCTAATAGTAATATAGATTCTAATAGTATCGATCAGACTAGTAAAATAGAAGTATCTAGCAATAGTGGAGATGGAAATACTATAAATGAAAATAGTAGTAGTATAAATGATTCAAGTAATAATCAGGCAACTAATATTCTTGTTAATAGAACTAATAATGCCACTAATGTTATTAAAAAGCTTCCTAATACAGGTATCTCTAGTGCTATAGAAACTAGCGGAGGATTAGAAGGACTTGCAGGAATAGTTTCATTATCTTTAGCAACAATGGTTGGTGCTTTAGGAATTAAGAGGAAAAATAAAAAAAATAAAGACAATGAGAAAGATAAATAATAAATTGAATTTATAATTAATAGGGCTATTAGAATAATTAAAAATTTCTAATAGCCTTATTTTTGGATATTAAATCTAATTTTATATTTTAATAAATTAATGATAAGGTAATCGCTTGATAGTGAGATAGAGTAGAGCGATATTTAATTTGTTATGTTATATAAGATATAAAAAATATAGAAATAAAGTAAAAAGTTCTAATGTATACTTTTATACTGCTTGGACAAAATAGTTATGAAAGTTAGTAAGAGAGGAGGAGTTACTAAAGTATTAAGCACTTTATCTATGCAGATTTTGTTTGGAAAATATAAGGTTGTTTTAAAATAAGTAATAAGTGTCTAAAATAATTTTAGTAACAAAATTAAATTTATGATAACAGCAGAATATCCATATATAATAGTAATGCCAAGTTTAGAAGTTATAGCAGTAGAAGATATAGAATATGCAAAGGCTTATATAAATAAATATTACGATATGAAGATTCAAGAGATAAAAGAAGATGAGAAATACGAAACTGAAGATTTAAATGATGAAGAAATAAGAGAAGAAATTTTTATGTTTTTAGGAAATACAGAAGGACAGCCAATAGTTTATGATACAGATAGTGTTATTGAAGCTGTTAGGGAGAGCATATTATTTGAAGAAGAAAAGGAAGAAATTATAACAAGTTTATTAAATGGAAATATAAACTTTAATGCTGATATTTTAGATGAAATATTAATAGAGGTAGAACCAATTGACCTTTTTACAAGTTAATTAGTTAAAAATAATCTTTTCCGAATAAGGTTAATAAAAATATTTATAGGTAAAATTTAAAATATAGATAGGTATAGGTTGTCTAAAGTTAAGTATTAAATTAGGTAACCTATATTTATTTTGAATCTGTATTTTAGGTGAAAATGTGAAAGTAAAACTTTATTTATGGTATAATAGCATGTATAAATGAGCTGGTTTTAGAGTTTGAAATAAAAATTGTTAGGTTAAAATATAGAACTTAAAGCTAGTAAGAGAAATTCTATTTTATTAAGTTAGGATGTGAAATTTAGGTGAACAAAAGAGAAAAAAATAGGGGAATTATTTTAGAAACACTTTTTTTAACATTTAAAAATATATGGAGAGTTTTAGGTATAGTAATTATATTCTACATATTGTTAAATTTAATCTCAGCAGGTTTATTATATGGTGGTGTTGGGATAACAAAAATAAGTGCAGGAACATTACCAAGTATATCAGTAATAGTAATAATAGGAATTGCTCTTGTTGGAGGCTTAATTCAAGTATTTACTGATGCGTCTGTAGCTGATTTAATT
>JBOFRC010000094.1:0-1252 GCA_051650825.1 Sarcina sp.
TAGTTTTGTACTTATACTTCTCTCTCTCTCTCTCTGTCTCTGTCTCTGTCTCTCTCTCTGTGTCTCTGTGTCTCTCTCTCTCCCTCTCTCTCTCTCTCTCTGTCTCTCTCTCTGTCTCTCTCTCTCTTGCTATTTTCTCTTGTTTACATTACTTTTATTAAGATGACGCTTTTATTCAAAGCGACTTACATAAAGTGCCTTCAGCCATGTGGATAACACAGAAAAATTGCAGAATCATGCAAGTACATAGACTTCATCAAGTATGCTGAACTGCTTAAAGTGCTACATTTAGAAACAATAAGTGTTTTTTAATGAGCAGGCTTATTACAGATTACATGCGAGTGAGAGAATGAACTAATATCTACATCTTCTGTGTCTCTGCAGAGCCAGATGTGGAACCTGTAACTCCCAGCAGCAGCAGATCAGAAGTCCTGCCATCTGACAGTAAGTTAAACTGAACTCAGTGAGAAATATTCTTCTGTACATTTACCGAGCCGCAACTTCCGGGGCTGAAAAATGAAGCCAAAACCTGCAGTTCCTCGAATGGCCACGTGAGGCTCCAAAAGCGAGTCAGTCCCCGTAGAGCTCCATGTTAAAATGCCCAACTTCACAACAGAAATCAACATGCTCACAGCCTGGTACAAAACACGGTTCGGGTCTCTGTAGCTAATTTTCCCGTTCATGACAACTTCAGGCAGAGCAGATAATAATTGCATCAGTCTGTTACGGCTGTGAAAATGTCGATGCTGCTTGTGTGACTGGTGACTTCCTCACTGGCTGTTAATCCAGTTTCATTGAATTCAACATGGATTCAGTTTACACCTGTTGTGTTTTCTAACTCACTGTTTTCTTTTCAGTGGCTAAGCAGATGTCCGAGGAGCTGCATGATCGTTCATTGAGACTTGCTAAACTTGAAGGTGAGGAAAAGGAGGAAAAAGTCAGGAAGGAAGAAGAGAAGAGAGAGAAAGAACAGACAATCAGAAGAAGAAACTAAGAGAAAAAAACAGCAAGAAAGTCGATGACAGGAGAGGGAACAAGCTCTCGAATGTTTGAGAAATGCAGACCGAGTGAAGTTGTTTAGATTTCCATTTAGTTTCGTACTTATACTTCTCTCTCTCTCTCTCTCTCTCTGTCTCTCTGTCTCTCTCTCTGTCTCTCTCTCTCTCTCTCTGTGTCTCTCTGTGTCTCTCTCTCTCTGTGTCTCTCTGTGTCTCTCTCTCTCTGTGTCTCTCTGTGTCTCTCTCTCTCTCTC
>JBOFRC010000095.1:0-5195 GCA_051650825.1 Sarcina sp.
GAATTTTTTAAGGGGATAGATGAATGAATTGGTTAAATACATATGGGTTAACTATTATTATAGTAATTATGATGCCGAATATTATATTTGCAATAAAGGAGCAAAATTTTGAAAGTAAATACAGTAATAAAATAGTAGAAATTATTGAGCAGGTAGGAAGATTTGGTTCAATTGGATTAATGATTTTTAATATATCGGTGTTAGAATTTGGTTATTGGTTTAATAATGGTAAGCTTATATACATTATTTTAATAAGTATACTAGCTACGTTTTATTGCTTTGTATGGTTTTTATATTTTAGAAAATCAACAATGGAAAAAGCAATGGCACTTGCTATCATTCCAATGCTAATCTTTTTACTAAGCGGAATAATACAAGGTAAAGTTTTATTAATACTAACAGCAGTACTATTTGGTATTGGGCATATAATGATAACTTATAATAATAATCGATAGATTTCAATTTAAACTTAGATTATATGAATATTTTTAATATATTACAAACTAAAAAGGTCAAGCAACTGCTTGACCTTTAATCATATCATTACTATTCGAATTTAATTATAAAAATCTTACTTGTACCTCAAAGCTGAATCTATTAGATTTTTATAGTCTGTCTTTTCTATATTATTATAAGCACTATATTGAAACAGAACTAATTATTTCAGTTTTTTTAACTTCTATTTATAAAAATAAAATTTATTTTTTAACCCTATCCCAATAAGTTTTTATACTAAGTTCATACTTATTCTTTTGAGGATTATAATACTTAGTATTTAGTAACTCCTTAGGCAGATAAACTTGATCAACATAGTTATTTTCATAATTATGTGGATATTTATACCCTTCAACTCCAAGACTTTTAGCACCACTATAGTGACAATCTTTAAGGCTATTTGGCACATCCCCTATTTCTATTTTTTCTAAATCTTCAAGTGCTTTACTTATTGCAAGATATGCACTATTAGACTTAGGAAGTGTAGCTAAATATAATACCATTTCTGATAAAATTAGATTTGCTTCTGGAAATCCAACTTTAAGACAAAGTTCTATTCCATTATTAATTACAACTATAGCATTAGGATGTGCAAGACCTATATCTTCTGCTGCTATTACTGCAAGTCTTCTAACTATAGCATCTAAATTTCCACTTTTAATTAATCTAGCTAAATAATGTATTGCTGCATTTTCATCGCTACCTCTTATACTTTTTTGAAATGCACTAAGCAAATTATAATATTCATCTCCAGATGCATCTGCCTTCATATTAGATTGATTTAGAGCTTCTATCCCCTCTTCGCTTACATGAATAACATCTTTTAAAGTGCTTTTTATAAATAACTCTAAAATTGTATATGCTTTTCGTACATCACCAGCACATATACTTGCAATAAATTCTAATGCATTTTGATCATATGTAATTTTATAATTTTCTTTATTTAATTTTTTAATACTCTCCTCTAGTGCAAAAACTATATCTGTTTTTTCTAAAGATTTAAACTGAAAAATAGTACTTCTACTTAAAATAGCCTTATGTATAGAAAAATAAGGATTTTCAGTGGTACTAGCTAAAAGAACAACTCTACCATCTTCTATAAACTCTAAAAGAGATTGTTGTTGTTTTTTATTGAAATGTTGTATTTCATCTATATAAAGTACAACCCCATTATAATTCAATATATTATCAAGATTATTAACTATATCATGTATATCTTTTATAGATGCTGTAGTAGCATTTATCTTATAAAATCGTTTCTCTGTATATTTTGCCATTATTTTAGCAAGAGTTGTTTTCCCTGTCCCTGGTGGCCCATAAAAAATAGAATTTATAATCCTTTTATTCTCTATTAAATTTCTAATTACTGTCCCTGTACCAATTAAATGTTTTTGCCCTACCATTTCATCGATATCATTTGGTCTCATAATTTCTGCTAGCGGCTTCATAGTTTCCTCCTAACATAAATAGAAAGATGCAGCTTATAGCTACATCTTTATTTTAAAATTTTATTTTATTATATCATAAATTAATATTAAAAACATTTTTAGCATACTAGCTTTTATTAGTTATTAATTAGTCACAAAATAAAATCATTTAAAACTAAAAGTCAAGGAATTAAAATACACCTTTTTTATAATTTATTTTTCCTATATAAACACTTGCAATAATAAAAATACCAATTGAACATATTACAAAACTTAAATCACTTATATTAAAATCAGCAACAAAATCTAAGAGTCGTTTCTGTGGTAAGATATTTCTTATCCCTTCTATTATTTTACTCTCACCTTCAACATTCATTATACAGCCACTAAAGAGACTTGTTATAAGTCCTATTATCGCTGCATTCATCTGCACTTCATTCATCTTTTTGAATATACTACTTATAAAAATTATCAAACTACTACATAAAGCTCCAAGTAATACAATAATCCCTAAAAAGGTAGTATAACTCATTTTAATATCTATATTTAACAGATAAATCATACTAAGTGAAATAATACTTGCAGGTAATATAACTATTACTAACATATATAAAATTTGCCCTATAGTATATTCAAAAAAAGATACATTTCCACTTAAAATTCTTATATAAACTCCAGTTTCTCTATCCTGTAAAGACAAAGTAGCCGCTGCTAAAGCACCATAAAATAAAAACATCATTAAAAATCCTACTATTTTTTCAACTACTGTGGTCATCGTCATAGATGATTTATATTCTTTACCATAAAATATAGACTCTATAACCCCTTTAATTTCACTATTAGAATATTTAGCAACATTAACTTTTTCTCCATCAAAACTAACAGCTGCTAAATATTTCCCTGTTATTAAAGATGTATGTTTTATTTCCTCTTGTAAAGTTTCAATTTTAATCCCCTTATTCTCTTTAAATATATTTAAAAATAACATTTCTTCTTGCACAGTCGGTTTTATAAGAGCTATTGTACCTTTTGTCTCATTACTACTTCCAAAATATACTCCTAAAGCAACTATTACAGGAAGTATTATTATAAACATCAGTAATATAAGCTTATTTTTTTTAACCCTTAAAATATTCCCTTTTACTATTAACCATATATTTCTCATATTATTTCTCCTATAAATATTTTTCAACTTTAAAAGTTTTTTTCGTAATTATTAAAAAGCTCAAACCTAAAATTATATTTATCAGTATTATCAGGCAAAGAAGTGTTGTACTATTGTCATAAATTGAATTTAATATTCCTTCTATTAAATATTTGATTGGTGATAACTTAGACAAAAAGCTAAGAACTCCACCAAAACCTTCTAAAGAAATAAAAGCCCCACCTAAAGTGCATAACAAAGCCTGAACTAAGTTAAAAATCCCATTACAAATTCCAACATTTTTTATAAGACTTAAAAGAAACATACCTAATGAATTAGATAAAAAAGCTAATGTTATAAAACTTAAAATTATTATAAATTCGTTTCCTGCATACTCAACTTTAAATAAATATTTAAATATTAAAATATTAAAAATTATTGATAGTACACAAAATATTGTTGAAGAAATCACTTGTGAAATATATATATAAACTCTAGGAATAGGAACATACATTGCTCTAAAATTCCCTTCTACTACATCTGCATCACCTAAATTATATATTGCTAAAAGACCTGCTCCCATAAATAGAAAAATCATCATGCTATTAGAATAGTATTCATAGGAAGTTATTCCTGAGTTAAAATAACTTTGTGCTAAATATCCAATTATAAATGTCAAAACACTTGGATATACTACAAAATTTATAATCATTATTTTATTTTTAAATAATGATTTAAGCTGCATTTTCACCATATTTCCCATTTTAAATCCCTCTCTAATCCCTTAAATTTTTACCAGTTAAACATAAAAACACTGCTTCTAAATTATTTTGTTCATTAGTCATTTCACAATTTTTTTCTATAACATCTTCAATTCTCCCCTCTTCTATCACTTCTCCTAAATCTACAATAACTACCCTATCACATATACTTTCAACTTCCTCCATATAATGCGTTGTGTATATTACTGTAGTTCCCCTATCTCTAAGTTCTCTTATAGATTCTAATATATGATTTCTTGATTGTGGGTCTATTCCTACTGTTGGCTCATCTAAAATTAATATTTCAGGTTTATGCGCTAATGCACAGGCAATATTAAGTCTTCTTTTCATTCCCCCTGAAAAGATTTTAGGTATTTCATCTTTTTTATCCTTAAGACCAACCATTTCTAAAGCTTCTAAAACACTTTCTTTTAAAATATTTCCCTTTAATCCATAAAAACTAGCAAAATACTTTACATTCTCATATGCTGTCAAAGTATCAAATAAAGCAAGTCTTTGTGGAACTATACCTAAAGATTTTTTATATAATTTTTCATCCTTTTGAATATCACACCCTTTAAACTTTATCTCTCCTTTATCCATTTTTAATGTAGTTGATAAAATATTTATAGTTGTACTTTTTCCTGCACCATTTGGCCCTAAGAAACCTAATATTTCTCCCTTTAACACATAAAAGCTTACATTTTTCACAGCAATTTTATCTCCATATGTTTTTTTCAATCCATTAACCTCTAAAATTTTCATTTTTAAATTCTCCTCTTATTTTTTATAATTTAATTCTAAAGCTAGGACTAAGACACAGGTCAAGCTTTTTCGTCTAATAATTCCACTCCTTTTTTAAGCTAGTATTTATGCCATTTAAACAAAAAAATTACTAGCAAAACTTACTAGTAATTTTATAATTTATTATTTTTCAAGATTTTATTGGCATAAATGCTTCTAAATACATAAGTTGCTCACCATTTTCAAAGTTTCCTAAAGCTATCTTTAAATATACTTTACCTAAATGCTCTACCCCCATTTCAATACCTTTTCTCTTAAACATAGAAAAATGTTTCCTAATTATTTGTTCTCCCTGCTTTTCTGTTTTTATAACCGGCATCTTTAACACAGAATAAATACATTTTTCATAAAAAAGTCCCTTTTCTTTATTCTTTATATTTTTTATAACTAAATGTTTTTCTCCTAAAATTCTCATATCATTAAAAGTAAATTCCTTTAATAAATTATCTAATGTATGTGCTCGCTTAGAAATTCCACTATTTTCTATTTTACTTTTATATTTTTCTACAACTTCACCAGCACCCTCCATTGCAATATCTTCTATTTCCTCTAATACTTTAAATG
>JBOFRC010000096.1:0-4643 GCA_051650825.1 Sarcina sp.
ATTAAAAACAAAAGAAAAATTATTTTATAGTAGGAGAAAGATATATGAGTAAAACAACAAGGAAAATTGCAATAGGTTTAACTGCTGTAAGTACTCTTGCTGTAGGAACAACAAATACAATGCCTACAGCTGTACAAAGTCATACAGTATTGACTCATCATAATAAAAAAAGAAAAAAAGGTAATCAAAGAGAATCTACTCAAGTCACAGAATTAAATTCTATGAATAATGAGGAGTTAAACAACATAGGTGTTAAAAAATTAACAATTAGAGAAAATAATATAACCAAGATATCTTATAAAATTGAAAATAAAAATAAATATTTAAATTATGTTAAAGAAAAAGCTATATATCCAGGACAATTTATGGTTGTACAAAATTCACAAAGTGTAACTATGGATAATATTGTGGCTAATATAGGCAATATACAAGTTACACCAATGACTGGGGAACCTTATGTAACTGGAGCTGAAGCTTATACACCTACAGCGCAGACTGACTTAGATGCAGGGATTATAACTCCAGGAACAGTTGTAAATTATTCTGTTCCTATAAGTGTTAGAACACTTAATGGTAAATCAGAACCGATATCTAAAGTTTGGATTACAGGAAATCCAACATCAACAGCTATAAATACTAATAAAGATGCAAAAAATATTACGCCTGATGGTTCAGCTAATCAAAATGATCAAGCTAATTTTAATGCATCAACAAGTTTTAATCCTTTATCAGGGGAATCAACAGGTAATATGGCTATAAATGGGAGCGTAACGTTTGGAACAGGAGATTGGAAACAAATTCTAAATCCAAATTTACAAATTCACTTTTTAGTAAATGGAAAGGAATATACTAAGACTTTAAATGTTCCAACTTATAAAATTGCTACTAGTTATAATCATAATTATAATTTTAATTTTACAGGAGTAAATACATCTACAAGTTCAAACCCAAAGGATGCAACTTATCAAATAATAAGTAGTATAAATACAAGTTCATTAGGTGGTAGTAATACAGGCGAAGAGTACAATTCTAGTAATTTTTCGAATTTTGCTCCTAAAAGTTACCAAATTAAGTTAACAAATGCCGATACATCTGTATTTAATTATATTCCTTGTAAAGGTGTTACTTATAATTCATCAACAGGTACTTATACAGTAGTACCAAGCGAACTAGCACACAATGGAGCATTATTTAATGTAACTGTAAAAAAATATGATTCAAATGGATTAACAGCAACACCTCAAATAAATGTTGTTAGTATGAATGTTCCGAATAATTATGACGGAGTTTCAAATTTAAATTATACTAATACTTACACAAAACAATGGAATTCAAACATTAATTTACAAATAGCAGGATCAGGAACATTTAACATTATACCTAATATGGTTGTTGATGCTAATTCTAAATTAGATGTAACAAATAGTTTGAAAATAACTCAAGGAGCACCTTTTAATGGGACTGTATATGATACTACTATATTAAAAGATGGACTTGTTGCAGTAAGTGCAAATGGACAATTAGCTAACGACATAGTAGCAGGACAATTATATGGATATACTAATAATACATCACCATCAAATAATGAAATTCCAGGAATTGTTTCAAATACTAAATTTTATACAGCTAGTCAAATAGAACAGATGGTTAAGTCTGGAGATAAATTACCATTATTTAATGTGATATTAAAAACAGGAATATATAAAACTAATGCAAATTTTGAAATGAATTATGAGTTCCAACCAGTATCAGGGAAAAATGATGGAAGTGCTATACAATATGACTATATTAAATTTGATAAACCCCTTGCAACTAAAGGCAATCAATATAATATGTTGTCAGGAGGTTTAAGTAAATATGATTCATTAATTAAAAGTGCAGATAATGTAACAGGATTAGTTTTAGGTGGGGGTACTGAGTCACAGGATCAATATGTAAATACAAATTATGCAAGTGCTTCACAAAACGCTCAAATACCTAGATTTGGTAATAGTTATACAGTATCAGGAGTTTCAATTGAACCGAATGTCCCACAGGAAGTAAATAGTTTCACAATATCTAATGGAACAGGAGAGTTTTCAAGTGGCGATGGAACAGATACTGCAGATTTCAAATGGGCAAATGAAGTTAATACATTTAATTTGAGTGCAGCACAATTAGGGGCTAATGAGGTTGGACCTATAACTTTTGTGATGGGGAATGCATTTACTTTAGATGGAGAACCTACAATAAGTGGTGTGCCAGTAAAATATAAAATAGATGGTAATAAAATTTTATTTTATCCAACTTCAAGTCAAATAAATGAAATTAATGAAGGGGTAACTATTGAATTTAAAGCAAATTATGATGGAATAAACCAAACAACAACATTAAATCCTACGTTAACTACACCTTCTTATAATATTAATCAAGTTTTTAACGGAAATAATATCACCAATAATTCAACATTTGAAAATACAGCAGTTTCAGTATCTTCAAAACTTCAAATTCAAGTTAATATAAATGAACAAACATATGCAACAGATAGGATAGCTTTAAAGAATACGGGGACAAATAGTGTAACTGGAACAATGACAGCACAAATGTCTAATTTAAATCCTAATGCTAGAACATATTCTGTAATTGCAGGTGTGCCAAACCAAAATACATCAATGACTCCTGAAAGTTTTAGTAATTCAAATCCATTAACAGCTAAATCAATGAATATAAATGGTGGAAGTGTTGGAGCTATATATGTATTACCAAAATCAGCACTAAATGCAAAAAATGAAGCTATATTAAGATCAAAAGATCCTAATAGTATACCTGGAGAAATGAAGTATATTGAAAATCCAGCAAATGGTTGGATTAAAGTTAATTCATTAAGTAATACTTCAAATTATGCTGGTGTTGCTTATGATGTAACAGTTCAAGCCGGACAAAAATCATCACTTACAATGAATCTAAATGGAACACAAAATAAAAAGGTATTATCAAGTTATTATGGATCACAATATAAATATTATTCAAATACATCACAGAGTGGTGCTATGTCTAATATTAGTAAAACAACATTAGTTAATCCTAAACTAGCTAATGGATATAAACCTGGAAATTCTAATAATAATGTAGCTGCAAATATTCCATTTAGTTTGACAACTTATAATTCAAAAGGGCAAGAAGTTACAATTAATAATTTAACAAGTAGTGGAATTACTCATTATAATTCAGGAGATGAATCATCTCAAAATCAATATAGTGGTAATTTTAATACAGGAATACAAACATTATTACAGCCAAAAGAATTAAATTCATTAGGATATAAATTAACTGGAGTTACAATCAATGGTAAAAATTATACTGCTGCTCAATTTAGAAATATGCAAAAAAATCCATTGTTTAATGGATTTACTGGGACTTATGCTAATGTAATAGCTCATGTCGAAAAAATACCAGCAACACCACAACAGCATTATAAAGTTACAATTTCAGTTGTTAATGAAATAAATGGTACAGTATTAGTTCCCCCTACAGTAGTTACGAATGATGGAACTATGGGACAAAAAATAGATTATAGTAAACTTAATAATCCATTAATTAATCAGTATTTAACACCGCATCCTAATGTTGATGGTATATATGAAGGAACATCAATAAATGGAAAGTCTGGGTATATAAATAGTAATCAACAACAAGAACTAAGTAATTATTTAAATAAAAAAGGTTTAACAGTAAACGAAAATTCTAATGGACCGGATTATCAAATAGCATATGTTCCTAATAAAATATCAGGAAATATGAATATTGTCATAACAATTGGAACTCCTATGGATCCATATTTATATGAAAATAATGTATTTTTAAATTCTAAGGGACAAATTGTTACTCCAAGTTTTGTGAACAATAAAACTTGGGAAACAATGAATTTAAATTCTGGAGCATGGACAAATGGTCAAGATATGCCTACTTCATATACTAAGTTAGGATTCCAAAATCCAGCAGCAGTAGATCCTGGGAAAGAAATTCCGGTTTTAGGGAATGAAGTATTCCCAGGATATCATGTAGTTAAAGAAATAACTAAACAATCAACTATAAGCAGTGAGACAGCTAATCCAGGTAATATGAATTTGGAAAATAATTACTATAATACATCAACACCAAGTATTTCTATCGTTAGCGCGAGTGGTATGGAACAAGGACCAAGCATAACAGAAAATAATAAAGTATACACAACAATGCCAAATGCTTCTACTGTTGAAACTTGGTATTGGGCACCTAATGATGTTCAAGAAAATCTTAACCAAGAAATTGTTACAACAACAGGAAAAGTATTAGAGGTACCTACATCAATATACAAAGGGGCATCTGATTCAGCAATAGTTATACAAAAAGCTAATATTCCAGCGGGGTATCATCTTGTTAAAATGGAGCTAAACGGAAAAACGATAACATCACTTCCTAATAATATGCCTGGTAATGGAGGCCTTATAAAATATATAGTTGCACCAAATACAGGAACTATAAAAACAGAAATAATGGGGCCTGACAATAAAGTGATTACAAGTTCAGTAAGCACACAAAGTGGAAATGTTAGTACACCATATAACGTAGTTAACGAAAAGATTCCAGCAGGATACCAAATATCATCAGTAACAGTAAACGGA
>JBOFRC010000097.1:0-1311 GCA_051650825.1 Sarcina sp.
TATATGACAAAGAAAAGCGTTGAATCCCGACATCTGAGAAGCTGGAACCAGCAAACGTTCGGCCTTTTTGCTTGAAAAATCACTAAAACAATCAAAGGCAACAAAATGCCATTTTGTTGCTTTTTGCTGTATTTTTACCGTAACAGAGTTTGTGTGTTCTGGTGCTTCACCCTGACTGTTAGTGGAGTTTATTGTAGCTTCACAAAATTTGAAACAGCTTCTGTATGTAGTAGATTTTACAAAAGAGATATCACATCCTACAGACAAACAGAAACCTGCGAGTCACAGCCAAAATAAAGCATTTTGAAATCCACACAGAGGTGTGGAAATAACTAATAATGTACTGATGACGTGCTGGTTCCTAATCACTCTGTTACACTGTTAGAGCAGAAAAGAGAAAAGAAAACTGCATTGATTTAAAAAGTTTGGATTAATTAAAATGTATTTATATGACATTAAATAATTTTTCATAAAATACAACCTACTGATTACTGTTTACACATCTAATAAATAAGTTGAGTCACTTCTGTGTTCTGATCATGTTGATAGTCTCACTGAGGTCTGGTGGTTTGTGGCTGTCTGGACTCTTGCAACATTTTAAACTCCTAATAACTGACCCTAATGTTTTACTCTGTTACTGTTCTGCTGTATGTTGTGCTATGATATATGTTTGTGTCTCAGTGTGTTACAGACAGTTTTCCACTCTGGTAGACAGTAATAATCTATATTATATAAATGAATGAATCACAACCTTACATGTGTCTGATTATTGTGCTGCAAACACTTATCTTTTTATGGCTCAGTGTTGTATGAAAAGAGAAAAGGGAAGAAAGAAAGGAGGAGAGAGAAAAGAAAGAGAGGACTAAAAGCTGGAACAGCAGCAAATCTAAAAAGATTTACTCGTTAAATGATCTGGAGGGAATCAGTTACTTTTTATCATTTACTCTGTGTAGCTGCGAAGCAGGAACTATTGTGATCAGACTGCAGCAGCTTACAGGAGGTACAGACACTAACTATTGCTGTTCATCTTTTCAACAGCTCTGCAGGATGGAAACTCTGGTCTCGCCAATGCCCAACTCACTGTCTTTACCGGAACTGAAGGAGGAGATGTCAGAGTTAAATGCTCCATTTCTTCATCTGGACGCAGGATGTTCTTCTGCAGGAGAGGATGTCAACAACAGGACATTCTCGTTGAAACAACTGGTTACACAGCTGAGAGAGGCAGATACAGCATTGAATATATAAAAGGATCGTTGACAAGAGGATCTCCTTCTGTGAGCATCACACAGCTGACCAAGTCTGACTCAGGAC
>JBOFRC010000098.1:0-1116 GCA_051650825.1 Sarcina sp.
ATATGTTTACAATCTATCTATAATTTTGTAATCCTGAGTGTCCATACTGTAATTTTACTGTGTTGATCGACATCTATTGCATGTCTGTCCGTCCTGGGAGAGGGATCCCTCCTCTGCTGCTCTTCCTGAGGTTTCTACCATTTATTCCCTGTTAAAGGGTTTTGGGGAGTTTTCCCTTATCCTATGCGAGGGTCTATGGACAGAGCTTGTCGTATGCTGTACATATTTTAAAGCCCCTTGAGGCAAATTAGTGATATTATATATAAATATAAATAAAAATTACTTGACTGACACATAGGACAGGTGTCTCAAATCCCTGAGTTAACAGGTCAATCAACAGTGACACAAACAGAGTCCATAAGGAGGACTCTGGACCTTCAAAGTCACCATGTCCACATTCCAGGGACCAGCATCGTTGGCATCCAGTGTTTTTCTACTTTGTGATTTTACTCATTGTTTAATTTGTATGTCCTGGATCTTGGAATGTGGATGTTTTGATGTAGGAGGCGTCTCTTGGTTATAGATGACTTCTTGATGGATTTCTGTTTCTGTGTTCATGTTGATTGTGCTGTGAACTCAGTGACCTGAGACACCTTTTCTATACACTATGTAGTCGGATGATTGCCAGCTTTTATTCTGAAGAAGGCAAAGGTTGACCCACAGAATTAAAACTAAAAGATGCATCAGAGTTCTGAGTGTGCAGCTTTCTCCACTCGTCTTTGATATCTACCTGTGGGCAGCACCTTACTAGAGGAAGTGTGTGTGTTTTCATTCAGACAATACGATTCTACCACTAAATAAAATGTCTAAGTTTTGACAACATTTCATATCACATTCACTATGAAGAGTGTTAGAGACACATACAGGATGTTCTGTACATGCATACAAAGATCACATGACACACATCAAAATACAGGCACTGTGGTTGCAAGAGCAGTGGGCATATAAAATATTACATGCACAACTAAACACAACATAAAGTGTTACAGGAAAATATGTTTAGGAGATGATATGATTCATTTCAGTGGTCTTATGTCTCATATATGTGCCAAAAATATGCTGCGGTCAAACCGTCTAGTTGTGTGAGCTTTGTGTAAAAGGGAAGGAAGCACAGAC
>JBOFRC010000099.1:0-1265 GCA_051650825.1 Sarcina sp.
GCAGAAGAAGAGGACTCAACGAGATGAGGTAATTAAAAGAGTAACAGTCAAACCTCAAACAATGGAAAACAATGCAGAAAATGTGACGGAAATACAACATTTATGTTTCATGTATTAATTTGAGGAACATTACAGTCTCATCGCTCCACACAGATCTGATTATTTCATCTGCCGCTATTTTTAGTCTCTTCAGCGGAGGCTTAAGAGACAAAAGTCAATGCTTGATGTACATTTATTCATTAAGTCTGTTTCCATTGCACTTTGTCAGTTTGTTTTTATCAAAACATCAGATTTTCCACCTCAGCCAAGCATAATTTTGTTTTGCAACATTTGGACTTTAAAACATTTCAAGTGTTTCCACTGCAGCTTTTAATGCGCAAATTGAAAATGCACATAGAAATAGGTGGATGGAGACACACTATTATACAGCCACAACATCCACAGAGGGAGGAGCCAGCGTGAATGGATGACAGCACTGTTTTGTTTAATATGAAATTGTATCTCAATGTAGAGTGACAGTCAGAACTTTGAGCTTACTGCATTTTATGTTTCAAGTCAAATGGAGAAGTAAGATGAAGAAACACAAAGACACACCCTGGTTATCTTTGGCTGTGATGTACTGATAAGTGACGCAGTGAGAAAACCAAGTGTGAAGAAGCTACTCCTCAAAAAGCCAAAGTGTACTCATGCAGGACTACTGAACAGGCCTACAGGGCCCAGGGGAACAAAAGGGGTCAGGTGGCCCCCAGGCCACAGCCTCTGTTTGAAGTGAGATTTCTGTGACAATGAATGTGTTTTTTGCACCTCAAATTTACACCTTTTAGATTAATTTTGATTCATCAAACTTCACTAGTAATGAGAAATCCAGATTTTCCTGTGAAAAGAGTGACATATACCCGCAAAGTATGGGAAAACAGCTGTTCAGCTGTAACACACATACAAATAAAAACGCACAAAGAATAAAGTGAAACACTGCTGACCACTTCATTATATGAGATGCTGCACATTTAAGTCACACTGATTTTTCCTTCTCCACCTGTGCTGTCAACAGTTTTCATAGGGACAAATAGTAGTTCCAATATGGATTCCACCCTCCATATCTGAGCCGCATATAATGCCACAGTTGAGTTGAGTCACACTCAAGACATTTGAGTTATTGTCATATTGAAACAAATCAGACTAGTAATTTCACCCACCAGTAGTTCCAGATCAGCTTGATGAGATAGAGGATGACGATGACTGCACAGATGTAAAAACTCAGTCGG
>JBOFRC010000100.1:0-6157 GCA_051650825.1 Sarcina sp.
GATAGAATAGAATTAGCAAAAGAGATTGTAAAATCAATGTGTCTTAGTATACAAGGATAATAAAATGTTGTTAAGATGTTAAGTTTTTATAAGTAGAAATAATTTCTTTAAAAATTCCCCCGTTACTATTTCTACTTAACGGGGGGACTTCAAGATTGATAAATTTAGAATTTTAAAGAAACGAAAATTTTATTTATTTTGTTATAGTTTCGTATATTTTTTACTGGTTCCCTTAGATTTTTCAATAGGATATTTTTTCTCATTTTTATCGATTTTTTTATTCATGATTTCCGTTATATCAACATCAAGGTTATCTGCCATAAGTATACAATACAACATTACATCAGCAAGTTCTTCACAAACTTCATCTTTATTAAATTCATTATTCCATAGAAAATGCTCTAGTAGTTCTGCTGATTCTATACTTATAGCTTTTGCAAAATTTTCAGGACTATGGAACTGTTTCCAGTCTCTATCATCTCTAAATTTTAGTAGTCTTTTTCTTATTTCTTCCATACAATATATCTCCTTTTAAATCTTATTGTATATTTTAACATAATTCATAGTGTTTAGTTGTATATTGATAATTATCTTAAATAACTAGTATTATAGGTATTTAAGATAATATATCAATATTTTTATGTTAAAATATAACTAATAAGAAAATTTTTATTAATAAAGGAATATTAGTTTAATTAATGAAGTAGTTTATTAATTATTTTAGTAATATATACTTTCCTAGAATAAGAGTATAGGAGGATTATGAATGACATATCAATCAGAACAAGAGCTAGAAGAACTCCTTATAGTTCAATTACAAAAACAAGGATATAGTAGAGTAAATATATTAAATGAAGATGATTTAAAAGTTAATTTTAGAGAGCAACTAAATATATTTAATGCTGAAAAGTTAGAAGGTTCTAAACTTACAGATAAAGAATTTGATAGAATAATGATTCACTTAGATGGAAAGAGTATTTTTAATAGCTCTAAGTTATTTAGAGATAAATTTGTACTTGAAAGAGAAGATGGTACAAGTGTTTATATAGAGTTTTTTGACACTAAAAAATGGAATAGAAATATATTTCAAGTTACAAATCAAGTAACTATGGAAAGTAAATATAAGAATAGGTATGATGTTACTATTCTTATTAATGGACTTCCTATAGTACAAGTAGAGCTTAAGAGAAGAGGTAAAGACTTTAAAGAAGCTTTTAATCAAATTGAAAGGTATAGAAGACATTCTTTTAAAGGATTATATAGATATATACAATGTTTTGTTATTACAAATGGAGTAGATACGAAATATTATGCAAATAGTGATAAGGATATTAAATTTGATTTTACTTTCTTTTGGAGTGACGAAAAAAATAAAAGAATTACTAATTTAAGTGAGTTTGCTGAATCATTCTTTGATAGATATAGACTTAATAATACCATTGGAAAATATATGATTATAAAAGAATCAGAAAAACTTTTAATGGTTATGAGACCATATCAAATTTATGCAGTTGAAGAACTTATTAATAGAGCCAATGAAACTAAGAATAATGGTTATATATGGCATACAACAGGTTCAGGAAAAACCCTTACATCATTTAAGGCTAGTCAGCTTCTAGCAGATCAAGAGAATATCAAAAAAGTATTTTTCTTAATAGATAGAAAAGATCTTGACTCACAAACAGTTGAAGAATTTAATAAGTTTCAAGAAGATTGTGTGGATACAACAGATAGTACAGGCACTTTAATTAAGCAGATGGAAGACGTAAATAAAAGACTTATAGTTACTACTATTCAAAAACTTGCTAGACTTTTAGCTTCAGAAAAATATGCAAAAAGAATGGATAAGTATAAGAATGAAAAAGTTATCTTCATTATAGATGAATGCCATAGAAGTCAATTTGGAGAGATGCACACAGCTATCAATAAACACTTCGTTAATGCACAATATTTTGGATTTACAGGGACACCAAGACTTATAGAAAATAAAAGCCAAGATGGTAGAACTACAGCAGATATATTTGATAAGTGTTTACATCATTATCTTATAAAGGATGCTATCAATGATGGAAACGTATTAGGTTTTTCTGTTGAGTATATTAAAACATTTGATGGACAAGTAAATGAATATGATAATGAGAAAATAAGAGCAATAGATAAAGAAGAAGTATTTATGGCTGATGAAAGAATAGATATGATTGCACATCATATAATTGCAAATCATGATAATAAAACAGCAGGTAGAAAGTTCTGTTCTATATTTACAGTTCAAAGTATTCCAGCACTTATAAAATATTATGATGCATTTAAGAAAATAAATCATGACTTGAAAATTGCAGGAGTTTATACATTCCAAGATAATGAGGACTTATCAGGGAAAGATGAACATTCAAGGGATAGTCTTGAAAGAATAATAGCTGATTATAATAAGCTTTATCCAGATGAGAAGCTTGATTATTCAACAGATACATTCCAAGGGTATTTTAAAGATTTATCAAATAAAATGAAGAAAGCTCAAATTGATATAGTTTTAGTAGTTAATATGTTTCTTACAGGATTTGATAGTAAACCACTTAATACTTTATATGTAGATAAAAATTTGAAATATCACGGCTTAGTACAAGCTTTTTCAAGAACTAATAGAATATATGATGCTACAAAACCTTATGGAAATGTAGTTTGCTATAGAAATCTTAAAAAAGATACAGATGATGCAATTTGTTTATTTTCACAGACAGATAGTACAGATGTCGTGTTGATGGAAGATTATAAACACTATATGAATTTATTCAAAGTGAAACTACAAGAACTTTATAATATAGCTCCAACAGTAGAATTTATAGATGAAATAGAAGATGAAAATATTAAAAAATCATTTGTAGAAGCATTTAGGGATTTAACTAAGCAGCTTACAAAACTTAAAACATTTACAGAATTTGAATTTGATGAAAAAGAACTTGGAATGTCTGCTCAAACTTATGAAGATTATAAAAGTAAGTATTTTACTATATATGATTCTGTTAGAAACTCAGAAAAAACTTCTATACTTGTAGATATAGACTTTGGAATAGAGCTTATGCAAACAGATAAAATTAATGTTTCATATATTTTAAACCTTATAAAAAATATTGATATTAATAGTAAGGATAAAATGAAAGCTGATGTTAATAAGATTAAAAAATTACTTGATAATGCTGATAATGAAAACTTGAGATTAAAAGCAGATATGTTAAGAGAGTTTTTAGATAAAGTAGTACCAAAGGCAGTAAAAGAAGATTCTATAGATGAATTATTCAATAATTTTATAGAAGAAAAAAGAGTTAATGAAATTCAAGAATTTTCTAAGGCAGTAGAACTTAAAGATGAAGAGGTAAAAGGCTTTATAACTGAGTATGAGTATTCAAATCAAATAGATGGTGCTAAAATTAAAGATACTGTTTCAGGAACATTTTTAAAGAAAAGAAAATTAACAGAGAAAATTAAAACATTTATAGTAAATCATGTTGGTAAATTTACTTTTTAAGGTAGAGGAGAATTTAAAAGTAAATTTTTAGTTTAAATAATAGGGGGAGTATAAATGGGGAGTCCAAAATATTCAATTATAAAATATTATAATGAGCTTTTCCAAGAAGATATTGAAGTACTAAAAAAGTTGAAAAAGGAAGGGATAATAGTACATTTATTTTTAAGTACAACCTTAAAAGAAGAATTAATTTTAAATGAATATGATGAAAATGAATTTGAAGATGCTATAAAATATAAATTAATGTTTTTATATGAAAATGCTAATTTCTTAGGAACTGAAAATAAACTTATAGCTATAGATGGAGAAATATTAAATAAAAATTATTATGAAATGATAGAAAAAGATATATATTTAGGTTTTAATAGCGAGCAATATAAAATAGTTACTGCGAAAATTAATTCTAATATTTTAGTTATTTCTGGAGCAGGAACTGGAAAGACTACAACAATGCTTAATAGACTTATATATTTAAGAAAAGTGGTAGAAAATTTTAAATTTAGTAACGCTGTTTTAATAACATTTACTAATAAAGCAAGTGTTGAAATGAAAGAGAGATTAATAGAATTATTAGAAAATTATTATAAGGTTACACATAATAGTTTTTATTTGTATATGATGGATGAAGCTGTTAGATGTAATATTAGTACAATACATGTTTTTGCTAAAAAAATTATTGATAAATATGGTAAAAATATTAGTATGAATAAAAGTATAGAAGTTAAATCATTTAAACATAAAAGAATAGATGCAATAACAAAAGCAATAAATAGAATTTATAAGGAAAATAATGAGATTTATGAAGTTATAAAATATTATCCTATATATGAACTAGAAGCAAAAATAGCAACTATTTGGGAAAAGCTTGATAACTATTCTATAGACATAAATTCAGAGGAATATAAGGTTGAGTTTGGTAATGATATTAAAGGATTATCAAAGTTTATAGAAAAAGTTCTGAATTACGCACAAAAAATACTCAATAACAACAAGGAATATGAGTTTGAAGTATCAGATTTAATGAAAATAATTTCTAAAAAAGATTTATTAAAAGAATTAGATAGTGATTATAAACTTATAATGGTAGATGAATTTCAAGACAGCGATAATGTCCAAATTGAATTTTTGGTGAATTTTAGTGAAACTACAGGAAGTTCCATTTTAGTTGTTGGAGACGAGAAGCAAAGTATATATAGATTTAGAGGAGCAGAACATACTGCATTTAATAAATTAAAAAAAACGATTAAGCCTATAAAAAAAGAGTTACTTGAATTTTCAATGACGCAGAATTATAGGACTGATTCAAAGTTGTTGGAAAAAATAAATAATATTTTTAAAAATATAGATAAAGATGTTAAACACTTTAATTATAAGGAAGATGATTATATTTATTCAACATTGAATAAAAAGACAAATAATGGATTAGAACTTTTGAATTTATCAAATTTTCAAGAAAAAAAAGATTTTTACTCAACTCTTAGAGATAATAAAAAGGAAAAAGAAAGCATAGCTGTTTTATTCAGGTCTAATAATGACATTAAGGAGTTTAAAGAATTTTGTGATAGGCATCAAATACCATGTTTAATAGATGATGTAGGTGGATTTTATAGGCATGAAGCTATTAGAGATTTTTATATTATGGTGAAAGCATTAATTGAAGAAAATGATAATAGTATTTTATATTCATTTTTAGAAACACCATATGTAAAAAATTTGCCTATGAATAAAGAAAAAATATTGGATAATGGTATTATGAAAAAAAGTTATTTAAAAGAAAGGTTATTTCAAGAAAATTGGAATCTGTATAAAAATGAAATTGATAGATTGAATATACTTTTTATAATAGACAAAATTATAGCTGATAAAAAACCAATTAAAAATTATTATAAAAAGACATTTCAAGAAGCAAAAAAATATCAAAAAAAATATAAAGAAATAGCATATGTTAAAACTTTAGAGTATAAATTGAATTTGGAATTTTTATTGTATTTATTGAAAGATAAATTTTCGGATAAAATAACATCTGTTTATCAAATAGAAAATTTTTTGAAAATAAAGATGGCAACTGATAATACTATAAATCCTAAAAAACCTACTGGAAATCATAAAAATACTTTTATTCAATGTTTAACAGTCCATAAAGCAAAAGGATTAGAATATGATTATGTAATCATGGATAATTTAAATAAAAAATTAATTAATTATCATAATGAAGTTGATTTGATATTGAGAAATGAGAGTGAAAAAAAAATACAAGTTGGATATAAAATTCTTTTAGGGAAAGAGTCTGATGAATATACAAATAATGTATATTCAAAATTTTTAATTGATGAAAGAGAAGAAATTATTGGAGAAGAATCAAGAATTCTTTATGTTGCATTAACAAGATGCAAAAAGAAATTATATTTAAATCTAGAAAACAAAATAGCAGCAACAGAAAAAATGAATACATGGAAAGCTTTAATTTCAAGGGGGATAACTGATGTATAGAGTAGAAACTCATGATAATTCAAAAGAGTATTTTGAAAACTTGAAAATTGAGAAAAATGCTATTTACATTACACCAACTACTAATTTTGCTTATATGATTATAGAAAACGCTGACATTAATCAAATAGATAGGTGGAGATTTGT
>JBOFRC010000101.1:0-15124 GCA_051650825.1 Sarcina sp.
GAAAATTGATATAAGAACTTTTATTAAAAGTAGAGTGAAGATAGAAGGTTTTTTTTATGAATTTATAGATGAATCAGAAATATATTTAGAAGGAAGGATTAGTTGTGTTAGTGAGTATTTAGGAGAAGATAACACAACATACATATATACTGATACAGCAAACATTAAGTTTAATGAAAATTTGGACATAAGAAAGAAAATTATTAATAGAAAGAAAAGTAAATTAAAGGTGTATATAGAAGATTTTTATATAGAAAGATTTAATAGTAGAGAATATCTAATAAGTGTTATGCTATCTATTATTTTAGAATAGATGACATAATACCTCATATTAGGAACAAGTAATAATATAAATTTATATAATAATATATATAAGTTTATGTAAATTATTGTAATTAAATGAGGTGTAATTATGAAATGTATAGATAAAAATTCTTATATGGGACAATATAGTGCTAATACGAATATAAAATATGATAAAAATTGTGACTTTCGCATGAAAAATAGATGTGATAATTGGAATTGTGATAGTTGTGAAGAGTACGAATGTAATTCTATGGATAACTTCAATAATGATTTGAATTGTAGGTGTGAAGAATCAAGTTATGGTTGTAGTAACTGTGGAGAAAGATGTAATTGTTATGAGGGAACAACATGTGATTTTAATAAATCTAAAGTAGAAAACATCAGAACACTAGTGAGAAGAGTATTCTCTAGTATTGAGATGGAAAGTTGTCCTGTATCTACGGCAGAAACTATAATAAATGGAAATGATTATATAGTTAATTTAGAGGTAATATCTAAAGAGTGTAATGGTGAATGTCCTAAAATTGATGAAGGATCAAAATTTATTTGTACTTGTGCAAAAATAATAGATAAAGAAGTGAATATTGCTAATCCTTTAGAGATTAAAATTAATGGAAAAGAAGTTATGGTAGATGGAAATATTAAAGATTGTTATATAGCTAAGTTAAATAGTAATATTCTTTTGTGTGAAAATGTATGTAAAAAAGGTGAAAAAGCAAATGTTTGTGTAAGAGCAGATGGCTGGAGTATAGATAAATTAAGTTTTGAAATTTATGGATGTGTAATTACTTCAGGGAAAGAATGTGAGTATGTGATAAGAGCTATATTAAAAACTCCTATAGAAATTACTGATAATTCAGTATTTTATACAAAAGATTTATATATAACAGAAGGAGATTTTAAATTATGTTTAAATCCTAAAATTTGTATTAAGATTAATTCTATACTTTCAGTACTTAATAATGAATATATGCCAAGTATTGATGCTATAGTAGGACTAGATGTAGTTGCAAAAGCTACTGTAGAAAAAGATCAAATAGTTTGTTTACATGCTATAGTAATTAACTAGTAATTGGAATTTAAGCTATCTCTTACAGAGATAGCTTTTTAATATTCCTTTTACATATACATTGAAAATGTTAAAATAAAGTAAATAATTAAAAAAGTTTGAATTAATTTAGAGGAGTCTAGCGGTTTAGGAGGAGAGATGTTTAAAGGATATACAATAATAACAGATATGGATGGTACTTTATTAAATAGTAAAGGAATTCTTACTCAAGAGAATATAGAAGCTATAAATGAATTTGTTGAAAAAGGCGGTAATTTTACTGTAGCAACAGGAAGAATGTTACCATCAGTGGAAAAGTTTATAGATAAATTAAATTTGACAATGCCAGCAATTTTATATAATGGGAGTAAATTATATAATTTTAATAATAAAGAAATAATTTATGAAAAATATTTAGAAGATGAAAAAAGAAATATCATAAAAAAGATTGCTAAAGAAACAGAAAATATAGGAATAGAAATTTATATAGATGAAACTGTTTATGTGTACAAGCCTTGCCGATACACAGAAAGATTATCAATAAAAAATTTAGATGTTAGATTTACTTTTGAAGAAGAAAGATTATTTGAAAACAAATGGAAAAAAATTCTCTTATTAGGAGAAGTAGAAGATATGAATATTTTAGAGGATACTTATGTGAATGTATATAAAGCTGGAAAAATAACTAGAAGTGGAGATAAATTTTTAGAAATTTTGCCTAGCGATACATCTAAAGGGCAAGCAGTTGAATTTTTATGTAATGCATATGCTTTAGATAAAGAAAAATTATATACTTTAGGTGATGCTATGAATGACGTTGAACTCTTAAATGTGGGCACTCATGGTTATTGTGTTGCAAATGCAGCTAAGAGAGTAAAGCAAATTGCTAAAACTTTAGAAGTTTCTAATGATGATCATATAATTAAATTTATCGTAGAAAAAATAAAACAAGAAAAAATAAAAATGAATTAAAAAGCTTTAAATTAGTTATAATTAAGTACAAAGGAATATTAGGAGGAAACATTATGAAAAAATCGACTAAAATAACTTTAGGAGCAGTAGCGGGTGCAGCCTTTTTAGCAGGAGTAGGCTTTTCTTATCTTGTAAGATATGCTGAGAAAGAAGTTATAAAATCAAAGAGACAAACTAAAGATGAAATGATATTACGCCTTTTAAATCAGTTTAAAGTTGATTATAAAGAGTATGAAAATCTAGAAGTAGAGCAATTAGAAATATTAAGTGACGATAATTTAAAACTTAGAGGTTATTTTTATAAAAACAATGTAGATACTAAAAAGTTGATAATAATACATCATGGATATACAGCTAATCATTATATAAGTATTCAATATATGAAGATGTTTTTAGATTTAGGTTTTAATGCATTATTAATTGATATGAGATCACATGGAGAAAGTGAAGGTGATTATGCTAGTTATGGATACAATGAAGTAAGAGATCTTGATCTATGGGTTGAAACTATGAAAAGTAAATTAGGGGAAGATATTATAATAGGACTTCATGGGCAATCAATGGGAGCCGCGACTGTTATGCTTTATGGTGGGTTATTTGAAGAAAAAATAAAATTTGTGATAGAGGATTGTGGCTATTCAGAGGCTAAAGATGTTGTGAAATTTGGATTTAAACAAGCTAAAGCGCCTGCTAATATTTTATATCCTTTTGTAAGTCATAGGATTAGAAAAAAATATAATTTTGATTTATCAACAATATCTCCTAAGAAAGCTATAGATAATAGTAAAGTTCCAACTTTATTTATACATGGTACAGCAGATACAACAGTGCCTTGTTATATGTGTGAGGAAATGTATAATGAGAAAAAAGAAGGTTATAAAAAAATATATTTAGTTGAAGGTGCTATACATATGGATGCTTATGTTACAGATAAGGAAAAATATGAAGCACAAGTAAAAGATTTTATCACAAAAGTTTTATCACAAGAATAAAAAGGAATATTTATATATCTTTATAAGTATAATGGTTAAGATATAAGTAATTATTATACTTAGGGGGAGTATAAATGTTTATTAGATTTGAAGATATAAGTGATGAAGTGAAAATAGATGTAAGAACAAAGAGTGAATTTGAAAAAATGCATCTTTTTGAGAATAATATCCCTGTTATAAATGAAAAAGAACATAGATTAATCAAAAAAATATATCCAGTTGCATTTTTTATTATTGGATATGGTTTATATAAGAGGAAAGAAGACATTAAAAGGAAGTTGTTAGAGTTATCACATGATGGTAAATATGATATAGTGGTAGCTTGTTCAAGAGGAAGATTAAGAAGTCCTGTAGTATATTTTTATGCTAAACATCTTGGAATTAATTGCAAGATAGTTTCAAAGGGGCTTAAAAGATTCTTTGAGAAAGAGCCTAATAGCATAATAGATAAAATACATTGCTATTTTAAGATAGAATAGTGGAGAAAGATATCTTTTTCCGCTATTTTTGTTATAATAGATAGAGTATATTGATTTAATATCAAATTTAAGAAAGACGGTGTCAATAATGAAGAAGAACGTTAGAAAAGAATTTACAGATTTTAAAAATGAGTTTATCTCAAATGGAGATATCACAGAAATAAAAATACAAAATAAAAAAGGAAAAGAATTTATAGCTAAAATAGATACAAGTGATTTAGAAAAGGTTAAGAGTTTTGGAATATGGTTTGCACAGTGGAATAAAGATGTAAATGGTTATATGGCTCAAAGTGTAAGTGCTGATAAAAAAGATGAAAAAGGAAAACCACAAAAGCAAACATTACAAGGTTTAATTTTAGGTGTTAGTGCTAAAGCTCCAATAAAACATTTAAATGGAGATTTTTTAGATAATAGAAATAATAATATAGAGATAGTTGATATATCTAAGATAAATGAATTTGAAGAAAAGGAAGAGGGGATATACATAATACTAAAAAATAAATTTGCTATTGAGGAAGCAAGAGCAATAATTAGTAAGGAGGATAAAGATTTTATTTTAAAAGAAGGATACAACTGGGTAGTATATAGAAATATTGTTGTAGCCAATACTGTTGAAGGTAGAGTGCAACTTGATAAGTATTTATTAAATCCTGCTACAGATGAAATTGTCCACCATATAAATCTTAATCCACTAGATAATAGAAGAGAAAATTTAGAATTACAAATAATAGAATAAAATAAAAGCTTTTTATGTATCATTTAGGTATGTAAAAAGCTTTTTTAATACTTTGCATAGATACTGAATATTATATTATATATAATATGATGCGAAGGGAGCAATATAGTTTGCTAAAAGAAATAAAAAAAGAAGAATTTATGAGTTTTATAAAAGTTTGGAAAAGTCAAACTAAAATGATAGTTCTTAATGGAGATAGAATAGATTTTGAAATACATATAAAAAATATAGAAGAGAAAGCTTTATATAATATTGTGATTATTGAAGAGATACCTACATCTATAGATGTTTTAAAAAATAGTTTAAATGTAAGTGGACAAATTTTAGATTCTTATTTTTTAAGTAGAGGAATTAAAATAAAAAAATTAGAAGTTAAAGAAGAAGTAACAATAAAGTATGTGGGTGTTATTAATACAAAAGAAAAAAAAATAATAACAAGAATAAAATATAATTTTCAATTTTATAATTTTGAAAAAAAAGAATTTATTCAAGGTGAAGTAAATTCTAATGAAATTAAAGTTTATAATATTGGGTTGAAAATTGATAAATTATTAAATAAAAAAATAATAGCACTTAAAGAAGAAACAGAATTTATAATAAAAATAAAAAATATAGGAGATGTAACTTGTTACAATATAAATATTAAGGAAGATTTGTGTGATAACTTAGAATTTATAGAAGGATCATTTGAGTTTAATGAAAAAAAATATAATTTAGCTAATATATCAAAAGGTGTTAACATAGGAATATTAATGTTATCAGAAGAGGTGATTATTAAGTATAAAGCCAAAGTTGTAAATACTATTTTAAAATCTATATTTAAAGCTAATTTCAAGTATTCATTAGATAATGATATATCTATGGAATATAAGCAATTGAATGAATTGAATTTGAATATTAAAGTTAAAAATCCAATAGAAATAGATTTTATAGATGAGTATTTTATAGCTTTAGAAGAATATGCTATAAGAGAAATAATTTATATAGATAATAAAATTGAGATTTTAGATTTTTATATTATAGATACAGATTATGGAGAAAATTTAGATGGGCTTGTTTTAACAGGAAGAAGTTTAGTAATAGTAGGTAGAAATAAAATTTTAATAGAATATTTAAATGGAGCAAATGCTAAGGTGAATTTAATACAAAGAGAGAATATATTTATAAAAACTATTCCTTTATGTACTGAAAATAAAGATGAGAAAATTATTAAAGTTATAGGTAGTGTAAAAAATATAGGAGTTTTGATAATCGATAAAGGTATTTTAATTAGAGATTTTATATTTATAGAAGCCTTAATTAGATTTTTTTAAAGTAAACTGAATTTAGAAATTTACTTTAAAAAAATCTTAAATTCAATCTACTTTAAATCTAATAGATTTTATTTTATTGCATTGAAATACATATGATAAAAATCTTTTATTGCATCAGCTACAAGTGTTCTAGAATGTTTATGTTCTACACTAATATAGGCAATATCAAGGACTTTTTCGTTAGAGATATCATAATCGTATATTTCTAATCCAGTACCTCTATCAACAACATAATAGAAATAATTACATTGATCTACAACTACAAGAGCATTGAATTCATTATTTTCTTTGATTTTTTTAATGAATTGAATACCTCTAGCAGCATCGGTTTTTTCTTTTCTCATCATTAGGTCATAAGCACTTTTTAAGTCTTTTTCATCAAATTCACTTATTTTAATATGAACAGTCATAAGCATTTTCTCCTTAAATTATAAATTGAAAATTTAGATAGTATATATAAAATTTTTTGGGTTGGTTAGTATAAAAAATATACCCCTAAATTTATTGAATTTTAGTACTTTAAATGTAGTTTTACTAAATAGCTATATTAATTATACTATATTTATAGTCTTAATATAAGAATTATTATCTAAAAAAATTTATTATTACTTGTATATAAATAATTTTTTTTGTTAATAATATTTGAAGTAAGAGGATTTCAATGCTTAGCTACGTTGTATATCATTTGTGTTGGTAATTTCTCCCCCATTTAATTACTAGCATTAATACCTTATAATATTTTTTGAGTTCCTATCATGAGAGATAGGAACTTTTTTATATCTTTATTTTATAAAGTCTATATATTATAATAGAAAAGATACATGAATTCGTGAAATGTATTTACGATAGGAGATAATAATGAAAAATAAATTTGATTTTACAACAATAATTTTAGCTATTGTGTTAATTATATTAGCTATATTAGCTATTATGAGTTTTGTTGGAGGTACTGGAAGCGGAAATTCACTGTCAAATAATAATAATAATAATAATAACAGTATTCAATTTATCAATTCAGGATTTAATCCTAATACAGTGAATTACAACCCACAAAGTCCATCTGTTATACAAATGCAAAATAATAATGCAAGTATTATTTAATAGTAAAGCTATGAAGATGATGTCTTTATAGCTTTACTATTTTTTTACAATTTTATCAGCAAAAAAATGATATGATAATAGATAATGGGGGGATAATCTTGAAATTATATTATATTTTAGAAAAAGAAGACTATGTTAATTTTAATATTCATCATATTGAAAATAATAAATTTTTAAAAGTATCTATGGGAATACAAAGATTTGGAATACCTATATTATTTATAATATCTTCATTTATAATAAGTTTAGTAATAAAAACTTCTTTAAGAGTATCAGTTGGAGTAATGGGAACAATAGCTATTTTGTGGATGATATTTTATATGCCTATATTTAAATATTTTATGATTAAAAATATAAATAAAATGGTAGAAAAAGATTCTAAATCATTTAATCTTGGAGAACGAATTTTAATAATAAATTCAAATTTTTTAAAGCAGATAACTGAAGAAAAAGAAGAAATATATGATTTAAATAAAATTTTAGCTATAGAAAGCAATACTGATTATACGTATCTTTATATTGCACAGGCTAATGCTTATATAGTACCTCATAGATGTTTTAAAGATAATGATGCAAAGGCAGAATTTTTTAATATTCTTAATAAAAATATTTTAGTAGAAGTATGATTATATGGACCTTTAATTAGAATCTTAATAAAACTATTTAAGATATTTTGAGTAATAAAGTAAGATGGAGAGAAGTATGAGTAGAGAACTTATAAATGATGCTTATAAAATAGTTAGAGAATTAACTTTAGCGCATAGTACATGTAAAAGTGCAATTAGTCTTGGTGAATGGGATTTTTGGATTGGAGGTTTTTTTATATCACTTATTAAACAAAAGCGGATAGCTAAACTTAGAGAAGAGCTTGTTGTAGTCAAAAGATCTATAGATATTTTTAATAAAAAGTTGAAAAATAGTAATTATAGTATTGATGCGAATTTAGATATTGATATTTCAAATCTTTTAAAAATAGGAGATGTTTTTTTTGACAATATGATATTTGATTTAATGGTTTCATCAAAGTTAATAAAACTTAATGCTACGATAATCGAGGCTAAAGCACGATTTGAAAGTTTAATAAGAAAGTTATAAAAAAGTTAGAAAAAAGTTAGAAAATGACTGTATCAATTTTTGATACAGTCATTTATATTTTTATAAGTTATACCGTAAAACTAAAAATTAATAGGTATGATGATATAACTTTATATTATTCTTCATATAAAAATAATATTTTTTAGTAAACTTAAATAAAATTCTAAATGAATTAAATTTCTGTTTATGTATTAGTTTTGATTAGCTTTTATAGCTTCTAAAGCTAATACTTTGTTATTGTGTGCAATTTTTTCAAGTTTTAAAGTTTTACCTTTATAGATAGATATTCCCATTCTTATTATTAGGAAAAATGCAATTGCTAAAAATGCAATACAAAGAGAGATTAATAATAAATCAAAATTTACTACTGCTATATTAAACTTTCCTAAAATTTCTATTGACATATTTTGGTTTAGTAATGTTACTTGGAATAATACTAGTAATATTGCAGCTAAAAATACAATAATAGAAATTCCTATAGAAAATATATTTATAGTTGGTACTATAATACTATCTCTAAGAGATAAATGTTTTGCAGCAAAATAGTTTATATTATTTGTTTGATCACCATCTTCTGATGGAAGACCATTTTTAACAAAGTTTTTAACAATTTCATGACATGATGAAAAGTTAGTAAGTTCTTTTACTTCATATTCCTCTTTACCAAGTTTTATTTTTAATTCGTGATTATCAGAATGTGACATAATAAACCCTCCTTTTTAGATTAATTGTCCAAATACTATGATATCAGGCTTAAAGGCAAAATGTTAACAAAAAATTGACAAATATTTAAATTTTTCTTCTTTTAAGTAAATAAGAGTTTTTATATTTTATCTATCTATTTATAAATTTCTGTTAATAAAGTGATTATGTTAACAGTTTAGTGTAAAATGAAACATTATATTACTGAATTGTAATATTACTATATTTAAAACTGTAATATTACAATTTTAAGATTAAATAAAGAAAGTAATTAAAGGAAGAATTAATTAAAAAATAATGATTATTTAATTTTAGTATGTTCATTAGATAAATTTAGGGGGAAAATAGCATGAGTATTTTAGAGGTAAAAGGATTAAGTAGAGTATACGGTAAGGGTGAAAGTGAAGTGAAAGCTTTAACTAATGTTAGTTTTAGTATTAATAGAGGTGAATTTATAGCAATTGTAGGGGAATCAGGATCAGGGAAATCAACGTTATTACATCTTTTAGGTGGACTAGATAAAGCTACGACTGGAGAAATCATAATAGAAGGTGAAAATATTTTAAATTTAAAAGATGATAATCTTGCTATTTTTAGAAGGCGAAGTATAGGTTTTGTATTTCAATTTTTCAATTTAATACCAATATTAAACGTAGAAGAAAATATAAAAATACCTGCTTTATTAGATGGAAGTAAAATAGACAATGACTATTATGAAGAAATTTTGAGACTTTTAGGAATTGCTAATAGAAGGAATCATTTACCATCAGAGCTATCAGGAGGTCAGCAACAAAGAGTTTCTATAGCGAGAAGTCTTATTAATAAACCTAGCATAATACTTGCGGATGAGCCAACAGGAAATCTTGATTCTAAAACAAGTAAAGAAATAATAGAGCTTTTAAAAATGACTAGTAAAAAATATAATCAGACTCTTATAGTGATAACGCATGATAAAAAAATAGCAGCTATGGCAGATAGAATTATTACTATAGTAGATGGTAGCATAGAAAGTATCACAAATAAATGTGAGGTGCTGTGATTATGAATAGTTATAAAGATATTACAACTAAATATTTAAAAGAAAATAGAGGAAGGACTATTATAACTATTTGCGGAATAATTTTATCTATAGCTCTTATGACTGCAATTATGCTTTTTATTAGAGGTGTACATGGTATGTTCCTACAAAAAGAAATAGATGCTAGTGGTAATTATCATGTCTATTATTCTGATTTAACCACAGAAGAATATCAAAAAATGACTAAAAGTCCAGGAATAGAAGCATTTGCAATAGCTAAAAATATGGGAATAGCTACTTTTGAAAAGGCTGATTATGAAGTTAAGCTAGAAGGCTTAGAAGTTTCTAAGGGAGGAGAAGGTTTACTACCTTTTGGTCTTTTAGAAGGACGATATGGCGAAAATGAAAATGAAATAGCTATAGGAAAAAATTCTATTTTAGCAATGGGAAAAAAAATTGGAGATACTATAAACTTAGATATAGATGGAAAGAAAAAAGAATACAAAATAGTAGGGGTTATAAAAGAAGCTATACTTTATGACTCAGAAGGAACAAAATGTGGAAGTTTATTAGTATCAAACCCTAATATAACATTAGAGGGTGGTAGTGTTTATTTTAGAGGTGAGCTTAAGGGACTTAGAAGCATACTTAATAATTTAGAAAAAATGTCTACTAAAGAATTTGCGGAGAATAGATATCTATTATCATATCTTGGAGCATCAAATGATATTGCAAGAAATTCAGCATTCTTTACGATGGCAGCAATAATAATAGGACTTGTAATAGTAGCAACAGTTATAGTTATAAGAAATTCATTTTATATTAGTATTGTTTCAAGAATCAAAGAATTTGGTCTTTTAAAAGCCATAGGAGCTACGTCATCACAACTTAAAAAGATGATTTTAAAAGAAGCTATTATAATATCTGGAATAGCAATTCCTTTTGGATTGTTCTTTGGAACTGTAGCTATAGTAGTTATTGATAAAGTTTTAAAATATATGGCTGGAGAAACTGATTTTTTACTAAATTTAGTGTTAAATTTTGATTGGTGGATATATGCAATAGCAATAATTTTAGGAGTAGTTACAACTTATATATCAGCATTTATACCAGCTAGAGAAATAAAAAAAATAACGGCACTTGAAGCAATAGATAGCAGAACGAGTATTAGAAAAGAAAATTTAAAGATAAAGAAAAGAAAATTTGCTGAAAAACTTCTAGGTATTAGGAATATAATGTCATATAGAAATATAAAAAGGAATAAAAAAAGATATGTTGCAACAATATTAGCACTTACGGTTGCTATGACAATTAGTATAGTATTTACATCTTATATAAAAAATATGATGTCAGAAGTGATGGCATATGGAGATGATATTAATACAGTTGTAGATATAAGTATATATGATAATTCAAATAATAAGGATAATGATAAACTCAAAAGATTGTATGAAAAGCTCAAAGCAGTTAACCAAACAGAAGTGTATCTTATACCAGATACGTTTGGTGGAAATGAGGCAATTCTTAAAAAAGAACAAATAAAAGTAAATGAAAAAGAGAAAATTGGTTATTATGGAAATGACATAATAGATTTTGGAAATGGATATATTGATGATTATCCAGTATTGCAAGGATTTGAATTTGAAGAAAATATAATAAATTTATTAAATAAAAATTTAATTGCTGGGAAAATTGATAAAGAGTATATTCGTGAAAATAATGGAATAATACTGAATAATGATATTTTACATCATGGGGAAACCGGAAAGTATAAGGGAAGTTTATATAATTTAAATATTGGAGATAAAATATATATTGAAAAAGAAGATATATATGATGAAAAATTAGGCAAAAAAATACGATCAAAAGAAAATATAGAAGAGTTTGAAATAGTAGCTATAGTTAATGGGATGAATGGACTAGCAGAGTATAGAGAATTTATAACATCTACTGATGTTATAGCAAAAAATTTCAATAAAAAATTAGAAAAGTCTGGACTTTATGATGATTACAGAATAATAATCGATATAGTGAGTGATGATGAAAATTATAATATTATAAGAGATGAAATTAAAGGAATAACTCAAGCTTTTGGTGTTAATATGCAAGATATAAAAGAACTTGAGGAAAATGATAGAAAATTCGCAGCTCAATTACAATTTTTGGTGTATGGATTTATTATAGTAATATCACTTATAAGTCTTACTAATATATTTAATACCATGGCAACTAATATACTGTTTAGAAAGCAGGAGATTGCGGCTTTAAGAGCAATAGGTATGAGTAAAAAAGATGTTCGAAATATGATTATAAAAGAAGGCTTGTTATATGGTATAATAAGTGCAATTTATTCAATCATAATAGGTACAATTATAAATTATTTATTATATAAAGAAATGTTAGCAATAACCATATTTGATTTTATAATTCATTGGGAGATAATATTTGTAATTATTCTTATAGCTATTATAGTAGGAGTATTATCATCAATAGCACCACTTAAAAAATTAAATAAAGGAAATATTATAACTGATTTAAAAGAAGATAGTTAAAATATAAATGTAAAAAGCGTAGGTTTTTCCTATGCTTTTTTATAATAAAAAGTATTTGTGAATATATAAAGCAACAATTTAAGATGAAGTTTGAGTATAGATGAACTAGGTATATTAGCTAAATTGAGTGAAAACATTATCAAAAGTTGTGTTATTTGAATTAATCATTAATATACTGTTAGTAGGGGGTGTAAGTATGAAGAAAAATAAATTTATTGTCCTACCAAGTATAGTGATTTTAGTACTAATTTTAATTGATTATATTGGGAATTTAAGATTTTTTACTATATATGTATATGCTATATTACCTATAGTATTTTTTATTCAAGGATGGATTCTAAAAGATAGAATTAAAAATTTAATTTTAAGTCTTTTATTTTCAATAACAGTTTTAATTATTGGATTTATGGCTTTTTATAATATAGGATTTCTTATAATAGAAGTTATTATATATCTATTAATAGCATTTTTAGCTGCATATATTAAAACATTTATGATAAGGCAAATAAAACTTGAAGGAAGTAAATCTATTTTTATTAAAAAGCTTATACCAATAATAATTGCTACTATAAGTCTTTTGATTTTGACTATATTCAGTATTTTATATTTTTTAAAAAGCTAGGTATATATCTAGCTTTTATTAAATTAAAAAATATTTATTAATTATTTTTTAAGATTTAAAAATATAGATTTAGTTTATTGGAAAATATGTTACCTTAGTGATATAAATTGGAAAAATGAAATTTGAAGTTTATAGGAGAATAAATATGAGTAAAATATTATTATTAGAAGATGATGATGCATTAGGTATGGCTATAGAATTTAATTTAGATGAAGAAGGATTTATAGTAGATAGAGCATATACAGTGGCGCAGGCAAAAGAAAAATTTTATGGAAATAAATATGATCTTTTATTATTAGATGTAATGTTGCCAGATGGGACAGGCTATGATGTATGTAAAATGGTTAGAACAATAAGTGAGGTTCCAATAATTTTTTTAACAGCTTGTGATGATGAGGTTAACATAATTTTAGGACTTGAAATTGGTGCTGATGATTATATAACTAAACCATTTAGGGCAAAAGAGCTTATCACTAGAATGAGAGCTAATATAAGAAGATGGAATAAGAACTCGATTTCTAAAGGAATAATAAATACTGGAAATTTAGAAATTAATATAAATACTAGCAAAGTAAGCAAAAATGGAGAATCGTTAAATCTTACAGCACAAGAATATAAGATTATATTAACATTTATTGACAATCCGATAAATGTTTTAAGTAAGGAACAAATACTAGACAGAATATATGAATTTGATTCATCTTTAATAGATGATAAAACTTTAGCAGTATATATCCGTAGAATAAGAGAAAAAATAGAAGCGGATGTTTCTAATCCTAGTTATATAATCACAAAAAGAGGACTTGGTTATATGTGGAATAAGAATGTAGTGAGAAATTAGGAGGGGAAATGGATTTATTAGAAGATAGAGAATTTAAAAGAGTTAGAAATATAGCTTTTATATTAATGGCAATATTTATAATATTGATAACGAGTTTAAGTATGCATAATGAAAAAATGCTTTTAGAATCATTTATAAAAGGACAAGAAAAATTAGTAGGGGCGATAATAACAGAGAATCCTAAATTAAAAGAACAAGTAGCAACGACTTTTATTAATTTGAATGATATAGATAGTAATAAAATGTTTTTAGGAAGAAATGTTTTAGAGGAATATGGATATAGTAGAACTTTAAATAGAAATTTAATTTTAAAAATTAATGAAATAGAGCTATCGAAGATAGGTTTATTAAGCGTTATTTTTATAAGCTTTTTATCGTTTATAGGCTTAATTTATTTTTATCATAGAAGAGTAATGAATAAGGTATCAATGATAGAAAGTTGGACAAAAGATTTGATAAACGGAAATAATAATTTTAATATGAAAGATATAGAGGCGGGAGAAATATCAAAGTTATTTATGTCATTTAATAAAGTAAATACAATAGTAACAGAGAATCTTGAAAATTTAAAAAAAGAAAAGCAGTTTTTAGTGAGGCTTTTATCAGATATATCACATCAATTAAAAACTCCTCTTAGTGCTATGATTCTTAATACTGACATGCTTATAGAAAAAAATTTTGAAAGAGAGAAGGCTTTAAAGTTGTTAAATAGCAATGAGCGACAATTAAGAAGAATGCAAGAGCTTATTGAGAATCTTTTGAAATTAGCAAAACTTGATGCTAATGCAATAAAATTTAAAAATAAAAATAAATCTTTAAGTAGCACTGTAAAAAAATCGATTTTAGCGCTTGAAGAGTTAGCTGATAAATGTAAAGTTAGAGTGAATTTTAAATATGATGAGTATAATGATTATTTAAGAGTGCATGATGATTTTTGGATGCAAGAAGCTATTTTAAATGTTATAAAAAATTGTATTGAGCATTCAAAAGAAAATCAAGAAATTTTTATTGGCTTATTTGATGAAAATATTTTTATCAGACTTGTGATAGAAGATAAGGGAGAAGGAATTCATAAAGAAGAATTAGATTTGATTTTTAAAAGGTTTTACAAGAGTAATAAGAGTACAAAGAAAGATAGTGCGGGAATAGGACTTAATCTTGCTAAAACTATTTTAGAAGCTCAAAATGCAGATATAAATGTAGAGAGTGAATTAGGCAAAGGAAGTAGATTTGAAATATTATTTTTAAAATGAATATGAGAAGTTTATTATTATATTTATAGGATAAACTATGTATAAGTTAAATAGGGGAGAAAAATGGCTATCTATTAGATAAAAATGTAATATT
>JBOFRC010000102.1:0-1803 GCA_051650825.1 Sarcina sp.
CCATACTGGTACCCTGATAGAGTGACTACACTATAAGAAACATCCACAGTCCTCGTTCTGTGAAAAAACATGGGACAGGGAATTTTGTACTAAAAAGACGGTAACTTTGGAAGATATCCACTTGATTTGTTTAACTCAGATTGTTGAAGCCTCGTATTAGCTTCAGATGAACTTTAGAATAAATCTTTGGAAGAAGGACAGTGGATTTTGTCCCCCATCACTTACAGTGAAAGTGCAGTAGGAGGGGATCTTTTAATGGTATGAACAGGAGGAATGATTACAGCAAGCAAAACCTGTTCAAGTATCCTTTAACTGAATAAGTGCCTAAAGCCAATGGAAGTTTATGGATACTATAAATCAACAAAGCTGTCCTGTATCAGCAAGAGAGCAGCAATCTTAAAGAAAACCATTTGAAAACTTATAAATATCTTGAACAGCAGCAAAGTGCCAGCTACTGTATTCTGACCCTTCACCTCCCCGACTCTGAGAAGTACCAACCTGAGCAACAGTCCGCCTGCGAACATAAAGAAAACATCATTAGCACTGAACTCAACTTGACACTTGAGCTTTATTCTGTATTTTATTGTGTATTTATTCACTACGTTATATTGCACTGGTAGTTATTGTGAAGACAAAACATGGAAATAATGTTGAAAACATAATGCTGGGCTCTGAGACATGGTACTAGTGTTTAAAGTTTAGGTGTTAAAACACCAAAGATCTTTTTAAAATAAAGATTTTAGCATGCATTTTACTTACATTTGCTCCAATCCACAGTCCACTGGTCAAACAGAGGACCGCAATGAAATGAAGAGCTGATGCCATCTGTGTAAAGACACAGTATATTAATGAAGTAATGCACCATAGATAAGTATATGCATTCTTTAAATGTGAACTTAAATTACAAAGTTAAAATTACAATTTCAAATACTGTTATTACAGCAATGCTATTTGGTGATATAGGAAGATAAAATAAGCAAAAAATGTTAGCAAGTTTTACAGAAACAAGGCGTTATACAGGAAAAGGGATTTTCTCTTAAAGTGAACACTAAATGTAATAATGAACAGATGAAAACTATTCTCTGTAGATATGAATCAAAACAGCTGATGCTATGATGAAAGGTAGGAATGAGAGCCGTACCTTGTGATGATCAGATGAGGTTCCACTTGCAGCAGTAGCAGGTAGCAGGGTGTCTTTGAGAAGGAAACCCAGTGTTTATATACCTTCTACTCTATTTGACTCACATACCTGCAAGGTGTCTTTCTCTCATCACAGGATATTGTTTGGTTATTGTAATTAATAATGAGTTATCTATTGGTTCAGACCTGCAGAAAGACTATAATACTCTTCAAACAATATTACAAAATATGGATCCACTCCCTTTTTAGGTATCAGCTGCAGCATGTGCCACAGACATTCGAATACTGGTTGTAGTTCAGCAAAAGCCATTGAATGTATTTGCATTCTGTTCATTCATTTCGGCTTATGTTGTTGGCCAAGCATTTGTGGAGGAATTGTTTTACACCTGAAAACCTCTGTTTGCCCACCCTGTGTCTGTTGTGTTGATTTGAATGTTTTGTTCTTCATTTTCTTTTTTATTCTGTCCTCTTTCACCTCATGAGAATCAGCCGACACTCTTGCTCTTTGGGGTTGGCTATAAAAGCAATGAAGGGACAGAGGATGGGAGAGAGAGCTCTTGCTATCCCCCATGTGGGCACACATTACTTCAGATCAGCTCTAATTTTTTAAAAGTTGATGCTTTGTTTTATAAATCATATTTTTTTTTAGCTATGGTAGCAGTG
>JBOFRC010000103.1:0-1016 GCA_051650825.1 Sarcina sp.
CGCTCAGTCAGGACATGTGGTTGTGTCCTGAAAACATGTAGATACAGGTACAGGTTATCTTTATATAAACTCTATATAGGAAAGAGAAATATAAATATATCTAAAATATAAAATAAAACTGGTGACTTGTATATTTTAGTTTAGTTCAGCTTAGGAGTCAAATGTTAAACCCTTTCTTTGAATATTTATGAATGAATATTCAGTTTTTTCCAAATGAGCTGCAGATTGTTTTTATTTTATAATATTAGAAATACAATTGAATATTATAGGCCTATACAAATTAAAATTTTGATATTTGAATTACAAGCAAGTATCGATAATAATGAAACTTACACAAACTTTTTAAAAACATTTTGATTTTATTTTTGTGTATCAAAGCATGTGGACCTGAAGTTTAAATTATACCCAGACATTCAGAGGAAAATACTGACATTTTATTGAAAATATTTAATATACAGAAATATTCACAGTAAACTGAAAATATTGTAACTGTGACAAAATATTCAGATTGGTCCCAAATCATATAATATTTGATGATATTTGAAGAGTAAAAACATATCGGACTGTTCAAATGATTTTATTCTATGTCTTAAATCCTCATATTGTCAAACTAAAATCTATCAGACAAATAATAAGTGTTCAAAGAACATTTAGAGGGTTTCTGTTGTTGTTGATTCTCAGTGCACTTGTGTAAGTTACAGTTTAAATCAGACTGGCAGCAGAAGTGGGATTATTAGTATTTTATCAGTAGTTTCATTGCAGTTTACTACGGTGGCAGAAACAAGCAAATTAAAAAAAAAATTCATTAATTTGACAACACGTGCAGCATTTCGAAAACACGCTGCAACTACACACATTTTCTTAGTGTCTTTTGTACACACTTCTGTTTTCGTTGTGTGTATTTGCAGCGTGTTTTCTAAATGCTGCACGTGTTGTCAAATGAATGAAGATGTTTTCTTGATTTGCTTGTGTCTTCTTATGTTTTGTGTTTTCATCACAGCTGTTCAACAACAGAT
>JBOFRC010000104.1:0-8222 GCA_051650825.1 Sarcina sp.
TATTGGTGTAGTAGGTAATTCAAAGTATTCACCATGTGCATATGTAATAAGATTACCTTTTTCAAATTGTAATCTACCATTTTCATCTAATAAATGTTCATCTACATGTGAGCCTAATACATCAGCAATGAATAAATCATGAGATCCAAGGGGAATTATTTGTTTAACTTTACACTCTATAGCAATAGGACATTCTTTTATGTATGCAACATTTACATGTTCTCCTTCTAGAAGATTAAGATTTAATTGTTCGAATTTATTTAATTTCTTTCCGCTTTTAACCCCCGCAAAATCTGTTTCATACGCTAAGTTAGAAGATGGAACATTTACTATAAATTCCATAGAATCTTTAATATATTCATAAGATAATCTCTCAGGACGTACAGATATAGAAATCATAGGCGGTCTTGTACATATAGTATTTACCCAAGAAACAGTGAAAACATTATCCTTTCCTTCCCTATTTCTAGATGTTATCATTACTGCTGGTACAGGATTTAACATAACACTAGGTTTAAATGATATTTTTTTCATATTTATAAACTCCTCATATCCTTCAATTTAAGGATTAATTTACTGTATTTTAATAGCCAAACAATAAACTAACTTTATTTTTGACTTTAAAATTATAACATATAGTATTTTTAAGGTAAAATATTTATAAAATTTATTACAAAAAATGGAAAATATAGTATAATAAGTACAAATAAAGAAGGGCTTTTGAGGTGAATTGCAAATGAAAGGAAATTATTGTTTAAATTGTGGAAAGGAAATAGCTTTTAAAGAGATACTTATGCAATCAATAATGTTTGGTGTTTATTGTAAACATTGTGGAGAGGTAAGTGTCGTTACAACTCAATCTAAAATTATATTTACTATGGTTTTTATATTCGGTGTTTTAGTTAACATAATAATGCCTATAAATGGATTTTTAAAAGTTTTTAGTGCTTTGTCATGGTGTATTATAATGTTATGGTTTATACAGCCTATTTTTTGTAAATTTAAATAAATTTTAGTGTTAAATATTAAATATAATTGTAACAATACAATAGATTATTTCTGTTATAATATTAAAATATAAAATAAACAGTAAGGCAGGGAAAATATTTTGAGAAGAAGAAATCACGATAGGGGTTTTTTAGGGACAGCAGGTTTATTTATTAATTTTATAGTAGAATTGATATTAATAATGACAGTTCTAATTTCAATAGGAATTATAGTTCAAAGTGAGGTTTTAATTTCTTTCGGATTTATAATTGCTGTGATACTTACATTAATTTTGAATTTTATTAAAATAAAGCCTATCATAATATATGGAACTACAATACCTATAATAATTATATTAGTTTTCTTTATACCGAAGATATTAATATGAACAAAGCGTTAAAAGCATAACTTTTAGGAGTTGTGCTTTTGATTTTATAAGTTATATTTGCTAATATATATTTAAAGAGCTACAGATGACGAGGTGAAAAAATGAGGCTTGTAAAAGGTAAAGTTAGATTTATTAGAAGTATGATTGCATGCGTTTTATTTCCATTATTATTATGTTTTTTTTATAGCTATGTTCAGATAGGAAGTAACTGGAAGGAAGTGAACATAGCTCTAGGAATTGTACTTGCAATTATTTGTGCTATAAGGGGAATTTTTGAAATGAAGGTTGCTAAAAATAAAGCTAATACAAAGTTTAGTTTTATGGGAAGTATTGTAGTAATATTATATATATTAATAAGAATTATAGGATAAAGTTCATAGGTAGAAATGCATCTGCATTTCTATTTTTTTGCTAATTTTATAAAAAGTTAAGTGATTTATATAAAATAGAATCATAATTTAAAGTGGTAATATATAGATCATAAGAAAAATACAGTTATAGCTTCTAGTAATTACACTGTATTATATTTTATTAAGTACATAAGCTAGTATTGAAGAAATTGATTGGAGGTTTTTCAATATGAAAAATGCTAGACAAAATGTAGAAAGTTCAATTAAGGATTTAGAATGTTCAAAAAGACATTTAGAGCAGGCTTTGACTACTGTAGAAAAGGATGTTAATAAAAAAAATATTGAGGCTTCTTTAAATGCTGTAAATAGCGCATTAGAAAATACTAAGTGCACAATAGATAATTACTATGAGCCAAGATAAAAAATAATAAACTGTATAAATAATTAGACTGTCTAAAATAGAGAAAAGCTAATAAATATAGAATTTATTCGTTTTAGTGCTATTTTAGACAGTCTTTTTGATTTATTTATGGAATTTTATCGATAGGATAAATATATACATTTGTTTATAAATAAACATATATGGTAGAATATTAATAATAAATTAAAGAGGAGATGAAGTTATGCATCTTGAAATAGATAATGAGTATAATGGATTTATACTTAAAGAAAAAAGATACTTAAAAGAGCTTGAAGAAGAGGCTTTTTTATTTGAACATGCAAAAACAGGAGCTAGACTCATAAAAATTATAAGTGATGATGATAATAAAGTATTTTCAATAGGATTTAGAACACCTCCTAAAAATAGTACAGGAGTTGCGCATATATTAGAACATTCAGTTTTATGTGGTTCTAGGAAATTTGATATGAAAGAACCTTTCGTAGAACTTTTAAAAGGATCACTTAATACATTTTTAAATGCAATGACTTATCCTGATAAAACAGTATACCCAGTGGCATCTAGAAATGAAAAAGATTTCTTTAATCTTATGGATGTTTATCTAGATGCAGTACTATATCCTAATATTTATAAGCATAAAGAAATATTTATGCAAGAAGGTTGGCATTATAGTATGGAAAATAAAGAGGATGCTATAGAGTATAATGGAGTCGTATATAATGAAATGAAAGGTGTTTATTCATCTCCAGATTCAATATTATATAGAAATATTTCTAGCAGTTTATATCCAGATACTACTTATGGTGTGTGTTCTGGGGGAGAACCAGCAGCAATACCAGATTTAACATATGAAGAATTTTTAGACTTTCATAAAAGTTATTATCATCCATCAAATTCATATATATTCTTATATGGTAATGGAGATATAAATAAAGAATTGAATTTTATAAATGAAAATTATCTAAAGGATTTTGATAAAAAAGAAGTTAATTCTCAGATAAACTTACAAAAACCTTTTAATAAAATGGAAGAATTAGAGTTGTTTTATGGTATATCACAAGATGATAGTGATGAGGAAAAAAGTTTCTTTAGTCTTAACTTTTCAATCGGTGATGCTATAGATGCGGAAACTTATCTTGCTTTTGAGGTCTTAGCTTATTTATTGCTTAGAACAACTGCAGCTCCAGTAAAAAAAGCTTTAATGGATGCAGGAATAGGTAAATCAGTTAGTGGAGATTATGATAATGGAATTAAACAACCTTATTTTAGTATATTTGTAAAGAATGCAAATAAAGATGAAAAAGATAAATTTAAAGAAGTTGTTATGAATACTTTACAAAATCTTGTTAAAAATGGTATAGATAAAGAATTAATAGAAGCATCTATAAATAGAGTTGAATTTGAACTAAGAGAAGGTGATTTTGGTTCATATCCAAAAGGATTAATATATTATTTAAAAGCTATGGATAGCTGGCTATATGAAGGTGATCCTTTTATTCACTTAGAATATGATAATGCTTTAACTAAGGTTAAAACTGCTCTAACAACAAATTATTTTGAAGATTTAATAGAGAAGCATATATTAAACAACAGTCATAGTTCTCTTGTAAGTTTACATCCTAAAAAGGGATTAAATGAGGAAAAACAAGAAAAATTAAAAGAAAAATTATCTGTATTTAAAGCTTCTTTATCGGATAAACAGATTATTGAGTTAATAGATAGTTGTAAAAATCTTAAGGAAAGACAAAGTAAAGAAGATACGAAAGAGGCATTAGAATCTATACCTGTATTGTCTAAAAGTGATATAAATATAGAACCTGAAACTTTACCTATAGAAGAAAAAATAGTTGAAGGAATAAAAATATTACATCATGAGTTTTATACAAATAAAATCTCTTATATGAATATTTATTTTAAAACAGATGCAGTAAGACAAGAATTAATAAATAAAATAGCTCTTTTAAGTGATATATTTGGAAAATCATCAACAGATAATTATTCTTATGAGAAGTTATCAAATTTAGTTAATATTAATACAGGAGGAATAAGTTATTCACCTTGTAGTATAGCAAATGCAAAAATTTCAGGTAAATATAGTCCTTATTTTGAAGTTACAGTAAAAGTTTTAAATTCTAAATTGAATAAAGCTTTTGAAATTTTAGAAGAAGTTATTAAAAATACTAATTTTAGTGATGAAAAAAGAATTAAGCAAATTCTTGAAGAAAAAAGATCTAGAATAGAAAGTGCTTTATTTGATTCAGGACATAGAATAGTAGCTAAAAAAATACTATCTTATGTATCACAAAAAGGCGCATACGAAGAAGAATTATCAGGTCTTACTTATTATTACGAACTTGTTAATTTAGTTGAAAATTTTGATATAGAAAATTTAAGAAAAGATTTATTAGAAATAAAAGAGGCTATATTTAATAAAAATAATATGTTAGTAAGTTTTTCAGGGACAGATGAAGATTATAAAGTCTTTGAAAAAGAGTTTAAGAAGTTTATTTGTGTCTTAGATGATAAAAAAATAAATTATCAAGAATATAATTTTGAACCTTATGCTAAAAATGAAGCTCTTCTTATGCAAGGGAATGTACAATTTGTGGCTAAAGGTGGAGACTTTAAAAAAGAGGGATTTGATTATACAGGAGCGATGTCTCTTCTTGAAACAATTTTAGGTTATGACTATTTATGGAATAACGTAAGAGTAAAAGGTGGAGCATATGGAGTATTTTCTAACTTTAGAAGAGATGGTGGTTTTTATATTGCATCATATAGAGATCCAAACGTTAAAGAAACTTTGAATGTTTATGATGGAATTTCTAAATATTTAGATGAATTTAATGTATCAGAACGAGAAATGCAAAAATATATTATAGGAACTTTAAGAAAATTAGATACTCCTATAAGCAATAGTGCTAAAGGTGAGATTGCAACAACTTTCTATATTAGTGGAATAACTTATCAAGATAGAGAAAGGGAAAGAAAAGAAATTTTATCAAGTAATGTAGATACTATTAAAGGCTTTGCACCTTTAGTTAGAGAAACTTTAAAACAAAATTGTATAAGTGCTCTTGGTAACGAAGCTAAGCTTAAAGAAGAAAGTGATTTATTTAAATCGTTAATAAAAGTTATAAAATAATTTGGAAAGGACTAGTATGTTTGAAAATAAACTAGTCCTTTTTTTTATTTAATCTTTTACATATATTTAAGAGTTGAACTATTTAACTAAGAGATAGAATAGGTAAATCTTTGCCTATTTTTATAATAAACAGTTGTTAAATTTATTTCTGTTAATAACTTTTTAGCTATATCAAAATTTTTTCCTACACTAGTTGCATCATGAGCATCAGACCCTAAAGTTATATAGTTACCACCTAACTTTTTATATTCAGAAAGTAATTTATGCATAGATGAATATGCTTTTGGATTATCTAATCGTCTTGTATTTAATTCAAGAGATTTATTTTTTTGAATTAGTGTTTTGAATATTTCGCAAAGTAAATCTTTATATTCATCAAAGTATAGTTCATTATCATCATAACTTGCATATCTAGAAATATAATCGATATGTGCTAATGTATCAAAACAATCAAACTTTTGAACACAAAAAAGCATCTTTTCAAAATAATCCTTAAATATAGTTTTTTTAGGTAAGGTAGTTTTCTTTAAGTAAAAAAATAAATCTTCACCATAGAGACTGTGTATAGAACCTATTATAAAATCAAGTTTTTCTCCATATGTTTGGTTAAATGTTGCTAGAGATTTTAAAGTGCTTTTATCTAGCCCCATTTCAATACCAACTAAAAAATTATCACTTTTATATTTTTTATGGAATTCAAGGTAATTTTCTATATTTATTATAGGGATATCCGATAAATCTAAGTCTAAGTGTTCAGTAAGACAAGTTCCTATTTTTAAAAATTTGCGAGTAGATAATAATTCTGAAATTTTCATTTTAGAATCAAATGAAAATTCGCTGTGTATATGTGTATCTATAATCATATAAACCCCTTTTAAATATTTTTTTATATTATACCAAAAATTTTAGATATAAGTATAGCAACATTAAAATTAAATTTATTTAATAGTTAATATTTCAAAGGTTTTAAAAAGTTCTTTAATCTGTTGCATTTTATGAGATATAATATATTACTTATGGACAGTAAAAGGAAAACTCGGTAATATATATAATATAAGACTAGAAAAGTAGATGTATTTTACTTTTTGTAAAAATTAATGTTAGTACATAAGAAGGAGAAAAAAATGAAAGAATTATTTAAAATAAGTAATATAAGTTTTTATAAAGAAGAATTTCAAGATGATATAAATGATTATGAGGATATTATAGATATAATTTGTGAGTTTCAAAATAATTTAAAATTAGAAAAAATAGAATGTGCACAGTTAAATGACTGCTGTGAAAAAACAAAAAACAATTTATTTACAGAAATAATTGGTGTTTTAACACAAGAGGATGAATTTTTAACTCTTGAAGAAGTGAGAGCTCAGAGAGAGGTTTACGAAGGTACTATTCTAGATCCATTTGGGATACAAATTTATAAATGTTTAGAATGTAATAAATGGCTAATAAATATTTTAGAAAGTGAATAAACTTAATTTTTTATAAGGGGGGAGTAGTGTGACGTTTCAAGAAAAAATAAAAGAAGAAATTAATAAATTGAAATTATGTGTTAAAGAGTTTTCAAAGAAAAAAATAAATAGTGATATAAATAAAAAGTTAAATAAAAAGTATATAGTTGTATGTATAGCTATTTTAGGGGTAATAGGTATACTCTTTCTTTTTAATGTTTTAAATGACACTAAAAAGGAAGCTATAAATAAATTAGTAAGTGGTATACAAAATAATAATATATCAAAAATACAAAAAATATTAATAGATGAAAAAGGAAATAAAGTTACAACTAATGAAGCTACAGCATTTTTGAATTTTTATAAAAATAATTCAGAAAGAATAAATATTTTAGAAAATAAATTAGAAGGAAACTCTGCTACTGATATTAAGTTTGTGAAAGAAAAAAAATTTTTAGGGTCTGATTATAAAATAGAGATTTTAGATAAAAAGGTTAATATTACTACTAATTTAGATGATGTTGTAGTTTTGGTAAATAATGAAGAGGTTACAACTATTAAAGATAAAACAGGCAGTATAAATTTACCAGCATTTGGTCAATATGATATAAAGTTAGAGAAAAAAGGATCATATGCAACTATAAGTTCTAGTAAAAAGGTTGATCTAACGAGTGATCTTAATATAAATATACCATTAAATGGTGTTTATGTTAGTATCAAAAGTAATATAGAAAATGCAAAAGTATATATAAATGATGTTAATAGTAAGTTAACAGTAGAACAATTTAAAAATATTGGACCATTCCCAACAGATGGAACTTATAATATTATGCTTAAATATAATAGTCCATTTGGTGAAATTTCTAGTGAGGCTATTGCTATTAAAGATTTACCAGAGATAGAAATTAATTTAAATCTTAAAAATAGTGGAATAGAAGCTAGTCTTAATACTGCAATAGGCAAATTTTATAGTAGTGTGTTTAATTCTATAAATGCTAATAATAAAGAAAAAATAGAAAATGCTACAAATGAAGCTAAAGATAAAATTTATGATGATATAAAGAAAAATAGTTTTATATTAAAGAATATATATAAGTTAAATAGTTCAAGTATTGATTTTGATAAAAGTAGTATAGAGTTTATTAATGGTAATTATCAAGCAAATATTATTGCGAATATTGATTATAATGTAAAAAAAGAGATTTTAGGTCTTGCGTTTAAGACACAAGATTATTCAGAAAAATTTTCAACTAAACTTGTATATAAAAATGGTGAATGGGAAATTTATGATATACAAAACTTTAATTTAAATACAATTAATTAGAAAAGAGATGGTGTACCATCTCTTTTTTTTGTATATTAATAGAAAATATTGTTAAGAATGTTTAATTGAGGTGATAGATATGAGTATGAAAATGATATTTTTTGCAATTTTAATATTTTATATATTAAATAAAATTTTAGATATTATTGTTAAAAGAACAGACCGAAATAAAGAAAA
>JBOFRC010000105.1:0-19255 GCA_051650825.1 Sarcina sp.
TCCATTAATTATTAATTTATCTTCTTTACTAAAGTGCAAAACTTCTAACATTTTTATGAAAGTTTTGTTAGCGTTGTGTATATCACTCACTACATAAGTTGCCATCCTGTCCCATCCTCTCGATTAAATATCTAAAAAGAAACTCCTTAACCAAATTATACTATGAAAAAAGTTTACTATTCTATTAAACTTATATTTCAAAAAAAATATATTAAGCTAAATCCAATATTTAGGCATATTTATATCAAAATTATATATATTTTTTATATACATATTTTAATTATTTATTATAGGAGGATCGCTATTTTGGTTAATATATTAAAAAACCATAACAATATTGACGTATTATGTTCTCACTGTAAAAAAAAATTTTCTGTAATTGAAAACGGTTTATGGATTTGTCCTAATTGTGGCGAAAAAATAATTGTATTTAATGAAGATAGAATTCTAAGAGAAATTACTTGGATAAACAAAACTTCAAATATAATAGAACTTGCAGATTCAACAAAATTAAAATTATTTGATTTCTACTTAAATCAGCATTTAAACTATAAAGTTACTCACTGTATTTGTCCTGACTGCAATAAAAATGTATTATACAAAATCAAACCTCTAAATTTAAAAACTCTCTACTATGATTCAATATTTAATATTTCAAATATATTTACATGTAGAAAATGCCAACGTTTTTATGCTTCTATTAATAGTGCTAACAAAGAAAATAATCCTTTGAAATATTCTAATCATATGATTCGTAGTAAAATATACCCTACTGACAAATATGTTGATTTATTATTTTTTACTAATTGTTTTTCTTAACTACTCATTTAGTAAAACAGTAAATTTTTAAACAAAAAAATTTGTAACTTAAATAAAATTTAATCTGTAAAAAATACCCCCTCATATAAATATCATTAACTTCAAAAGTATTTATATAAGGGGGATTTACTTCCTACAAACTCTAATCACAATTATTTTTAATTATGATATATGATGTGTTTTTTATCACAAAATTTTACCTTTTAATTAAACTCTACTCTGATTTTAACAATTTCATTATTAGACCCTATTCTTACAGGTGGACCCCAAGTGCCTAACCCAGATGTAACAACTGTATGAATTCCATTTTCTAATTTTAAATAGCCATAATGATTTTCAAAATAAAGTTTAGTAGCTAAATTAAAAGGAAATATTTGTCCTTTATGTGTATGACCAGATAATATAATATCTGTAGAACTGTCATATTCCTTATACATAGGTTGATGCTCTAATACAATAAGCGGAAGATCTTTATTAACTCCCACATTCCATTCATTATTTCTAGCTTCTCCACAAAAACCTATAGGACTAAAATCTCGTCTACCTGCAACAATAAACTTATTGTCTAAATTAATAGCTTTATCCTCTAATAAATTTATATTAGTAGTCATAACAAAATCTTTCATAGCATTATATGTTGGTCCTGAATCGTGATTTCCAAAACTTAAATAAGTTCCATATTTACTTTTAATACTATTAAAAATACGTTTAGTTTCCTCATTATGTTGAACTGCTGCAAAGTTTTGATCAAATAAATCTCCAGAAATTACAACTATATCAGCATTTAAATTGTTTATTCTTTCAACATTTCTAGCAAATTTTTTATTGTCATTAAAATATCCTAAATGCAAATCGCTAATCAAAACAATATCAAGTTTATCTAAATCACTATTTTTATCTAGCTTAATAGCATAATTACGAATTTTTACCTTAGATGAATTGTATCGTCCATATAAAAATACTAAAATAAGCACTGCAATTTGTATTATTCCAAAATATCTATAATCTATCTTTCCTCTAAATACAATCTGCGCAATACCATTACTAATTAAAATTAAAAAGAAAGACATTATAGAAAATCCAAAAGCATAAATACCTATTTTCCCAGCAAATGCACCAATATTTTTATCAAAGAAACCATAAATTAATATAGTACATATAGTACCTATAATAAAAACAATCCATATTAAATACTCTATATTGAAGTTAAGAAAACTAATCATATCGTGATTTATAGATTGCGCAACAAAATAATTAAGAGCACCATATAAACATATCATTATAAATAACAATATAAATTTTATAAATTTCATATTTTTACCTATAAATAAGCTAGAATAGACAGTGTCTTACAATCTATTATTTCGCCACTTTTAATTTTTTCTCTCATTTCATCAAATGAAATTATAATATTTTCTGTAAATTCATCATCATCCGTATGTTTCTCACCTTGCATAAGTCCTGTTGCTTTATATAAATATATTATTTCATTACAGAATCCTGCTGCTGTTGCAATCTTTCCAAGATACTCTATTTTTTCTGCCTTAAATCCAGTTTCCTCTTCAAGTTCTCTTTTCGCACAAACTTTAGGATCTTCACCTTTATCAAGCTTACCTGCTGGTATTTCTAAAGTCTCACTTTCTATTGCTTTTCTATATTGTTTCACTAATAGAACTCTTCCATCATCAAATATTGGCAAAATAGCTGCTGCTCCTGGATGTTCTATCACATTTCTTTTTGCTTTACTACCATCTAAAAGTTCTACCTCTAGTAAATTCCATTTCAAAAAATTATCTTCACATAATACTTTTGAAGCAATAGTTTTTTCTGTTAAATCTATCATTAAATTCACTTCCTTAAAATTTTTTATATAAAATTTAATCAATTAAATTAATCTATAAGCACTAATCATTTATAAGTATAAACGCAAACTCATTTTAATTATTATACCTATAAATAAGATACAATAACTAACTAAAATTTTTGAATATATGATAAATAACACTTATTTATTATATATTATACAACTAATTCATGACAGTATTTATACAGCTCAAATTTTTATTTATCAATATATACATAAATGTTTACATTTGTGTTGATGTTTACACATACGTATTCATTTTAATTTTAATATATAATATTAAGATTCTATCTTTATACTAGTTTAAATCACCCGTAGCTTCATCTATCTGTATTTTAATATCATCAAAAATAGTATTCGCTATAACCCATTGTTGAAATCTTACTTTTACAACAATCCCATATATACCTAATGTTAAAAGGCTTAGAAACCACCATAAAACCCAATGCCTTATTAAATCTTTAGGCTGACCTATAAACTTAAGCCTTTTCCCACATACAACCATGTTCTTACATTTAGCTTCTTGTTCAATACAAAGAATCCATGGATATGCTAGTCCTAAAGTTATAACTTTTAAAATTTTCATTCTTATTTGTAACCATACATATTGATCTACTTTTTTATCAAAATAAGAATTATAAATCCTTTTGTTTTTTATAATGGTTTCATCTAAAACTTTCTGCTTAAACATAATATTATTACCTATTATTGATGTTATTTTATCTTTTAAATTTTTCACCTTTTATTTTCCTCTCTATTGCTACATACTTTTTTTATATAATTTATTTTTCTTTTATATTTAAATCTCTAAGTCGTTTTCGCCCTCTACAAATACGAACCGCAACTCCATTTTTACTCATATTTAACTCATCGGCTATATCACTTATACTTCTTTTCAAAAAAAATCTATTTATAAAAATATATTTATCTGTCGTTGAAAATGTTTCTATCGCAAGTTTTACTTTCATAAGCTCCTTAGCTTTAATTTCTATTACATCACTTTCATCCTCAATTTGCTTTTGTGTATATTCTTCTAATACAACCTCTTTACGCTTTTCTCTTTTCCTAGCAATATCAATCGCTAAATTTCTTGTAATGACACCTAACCAACTTTTAAACTCACCATTATTTTCATCAAAATTATTTACATTAACCCAAACTTTAAAGAAAACATCATTTACACACTCTTCTGTATATTCTTTTGATTTTAAAATATCATAAGCAATTTTATATACTAGTTTACCATACATATCTATAACAAACTCTATACCTTCTATATTTTTTTCTCGTATTTTATCAATATAATTATCTTTCGTAACCATTTCTTTCGCCTCCCTTGAACCCTCTCCCTCTTAGCAAAGCTTGAAGAGGGAAATTCTATTTTTCAAAAAAAATTATAACTACATCTGAAAAAATATATTTATGGGCTACTGCTTGAACTGATTGACTATGCAAAGGATACCTTCCCTTTAGAGCAGTTTGAAGAATAGATTTAGTAATCCACTTACCTTCATTTTCTAAAGAATATTCCTTTGCTATCGCAAGACACTCATTCCAAATAGCACCTGAAATTCTATTCGCTTCATAAAGTTTATCAAGAGTATCTTTTGATGTACTAAAACTTGTTTTTAAGCATTTTATCACACTGTACACCTCCTTCTCTTTATTATTGAGCATATAATAATAAAAAGAAAGTACGAGTCAATACTCGATATTTTTCGTGCCATTGCATTCTCGTTGATTCAGCTCCCTGCGGCTGAGGTGGGAAAATTCTCTCAAATTAAGTTAAATCCTAATAATTATAAAAATCAAAATAAAAATAAAAATTAGACAAATGGGAAATAAATTTATTGAAAGTGGCTGTCTACAATCTGTAATTTTCCACTTTTCAGTAATATTTTTTGGTTTTCTAAAACCTAATTTCAAAAGCTTGTCCATAAAATTATTAAACTCTTCATCAACTTCACTCAAATTTGTATATAAAATAAATTCATTAGTATAAATAGACTTTTTAAGACTTTTATTAAATAATATAGTTATTCTTTCATATTTAGGATACGGAAAAAATAAATAAAATTCCTCTTTTTTATATTTTCTAATAAAAGTAACTCTAAAATAATTATCAAGTTCATATATAATGCACTCTTCTTTTGAAAAGAATATATAAAAATAATTCCCTGCTTCTATTTCCCAAAGAGTTGCTGGTGAAGAATTTCTTCTAGCTTTAAATAATGCCTTATACTCTATATCTCCCTTTATATCAACAGTTTTATCTATTGTGCTAATAACTAACTTTTTCAAAATACTATTATTTTTAGCGCCATTAATATACATATCATTTATTTTATTTCTAAGTTCTTTATCAGAAAGTTCTGAAATATCTAAATCTTCTTTTCTAATCAAAGACTTGCCGTTTTCATAATCTTTAATCGCTTTAACTACACTATTTTTTATTTTAGAAAGATTTATATCATCTAATTCATCTTCTTTTAAAGTATTTTTTTTCATAAGAACTCCTCCTACTATAAAACTAAGATCTAAACTATCTTAATTTAAAACTCTAAAGATAATAGCTTACCGCATCTACTCCCTTGCAAAACTTAAAACTATAAAAAACTCTAATTATTAAAAAAAATCTTATGTCATATGTTACTAACATTAAAATAGTTTAATCTCTATATTATAGTACGGTTAAATTTGATACTTATTACATCCCTAAAATTTATTAATTATTAAACCCATCTTTTTTCTACTAACTTACAGTATTTTTTTTAATTTTAAATGTAAAAAATATCAAGATACTAATTTATCTTAACAAAATTTCACAGATTCCCTATGTAAATTGTAACTAAAACTAAGTTTTTTAGATTAACAAAAATAGTATAGTAAATTAAACGCTAGATATCGATAAAGCTTATAAAAATAAAAAATAACTAATAAACAATAGTAGGTGATAAATTTGTTAGAACTTCATTTTAACGGAAATATATTTAATGTACTTATAGCACATATAAATTTGATCTTTCTTATTTTAGCTGGATTTTCATTTGGTACTTTTATAACTAATATAGTAATCAATAAATTTTTAGGAACAAAAGAAATTGGATCTATAGTGTCTTTTTGTATTCTTCCTTTAGACTACCATTTTGTAACTACAAATAATTTAGATATATTGATTTTAGTAACAATCATAGAATATATAGTTATAAAAATAATAACTAAAATTATAATAGGATATTCACACAGACATAACTGGTATACAAAACTTACAATCATACAAAAAAGCAATTTTTACAGAGAACTATATAAATCTCGAGCTATTTCAACTAAAGAATATGAACACTTATTAGCTAATATCGCTAACTGATATTAATTAAAATATCTAAATTATACATTTTGTTCACAATGATAGTGGATATACTTCTATAAAATATACATTTATATGCATATAAATGTATATTTTTTTATTCCTAACTATTTTCATTTTCACTTATTAGAAAATTCTATAATTAAATATATTTTAAAAATATGTCTATTAAATTACTATATATATAAAAGTAAACGTTTGTATCCAAGTCATAAACATATATATCCGCTAGTATATTAAATATATTACACTTAACTAATTTGTAATTATAGTTACAAATAAATAACTTTAAAGTATTATTTTTCATTAATTTTTATTATTTTCCGTATATTTATTACTTCTTTAATTATAAATAACATAACTTTGATTCTAATAAGATACTTTTCCTTTTTTTTATTTACTAAATGAGAATGTTTTGCATTTTTTTTTATTAAAATATAAAATTTTCCGTTTGGACAATGATAATTAAAACTAATATTATTACATCATAAAGTGCGACTTACTTGCAGATCTGAGTTTTTAGATTACTCAATATTTTAAGTCAAACTTAAATACTAATACCAAAAATCTAATTGTATATTACTATTTTCTACTAAAAAATTTAATATTAAAAGAAATTAGAAATATTACATTAGATGCCAAATACAATCACAAAATTTTATAAAGAGGGTGACTTACTTATGATAAGAAAAAAAATTATAGGCTATATCGCAGCAGCTACTATTTTAACAATGGGGTTAGGCGCTGGAGCAAGTGCATCAGTCCTTACACCTAACAATAGCAATACTACTACTAATAACCATATTTTATTATCACAACAACAGGCTAATAGCGGAAATCAGGCTGCTGTAATCAACGGCAAATCATCTCCTTTAGTGCTTTATTCATCAGCATCAACAAATAGTTCTACAAAATCATATTTATCTGTTGGAGAAATGTTAACTATCAATTCTTCATCAAATGGGTTTTATAATGTAACTGTGCATGAAACAGGCGCAACAGGTTATATTTCAGCATCTAATTTGCAAAAAATCACTAGCGGAACAAGTGATACTTTAAACGCTATGCAAGCAAGTGCACAAATTATAAATGTTAGTAGTGCTGTTCACTTAAGAGCTTCTGCAACTATGAATTCAAATGTTTTAGCAAACTTAGGCAATAATGCTCAAGTTAAAGTCCTTGGAAAACAAGGATCATGGTATAAAGTATCTGTTGGAAATCAAACAGGATTTATTTATCAATTATACGTAGGTATGAATGCTGGACAAGCTTCTAATACTACATCAAATACAAATAATTCTGGTGTAACAGCTACTAAACCAAGTACAAGCACAAGTAATTCTGGTACAACTGCTACTAAACCAAGCACAAGTACAAGTAATTCTGGTACAACTGCTACTAAACCAAGCACAAGTACAAGTAATTCTGGTACAACTGCTACTAAGCCAAGCACAACTACACCTAATACAACTAACAAACCAACAACAACTACACCTAACAGCGGTACTACTGCAACAAAACCATCTAGTGGTAGTTCTGCAATAGTATCTGGAAACAACATTATACAATCAGCTAAAAGTTATGCTGTTCCAGCAAACCAAGTTGTACAAATGATAAACGGAACTTATAAAGGCGGCGGAAAACAAGTATTTTTAACATTTGATGATGGTCCTAGCAGTACTTACACTCCTCAAGTATTAAAAATACTTAATCAATATGGTGTACATGGAACATTCTTCGTTTTAGGTTCTCAGTTACAATCAACAACAAATCAAAATATACTTAAGCAAGAGCTTATGGATGGAAATGCTATAGGTAACCACTCATATAGCCACAGCTATTCAAACTTATATCCAGGAAATAGCATAAACATTAATGCTTTCATGGGTGAGTTCAATAAAACTGAATCTATGATGCAAAGTATTTTAGGTTCTAACTTTAATTCAAAAGTTCTAAGAATGCCAGGTGGAGAAAATAGTAGACAATACTACCACGATAAAAACTTACCTGCATTTAAAAGCACATTAGCTAAAAATGGAATTACATCAGTTGACTGGAATGCTGAAAATGGGGATGCTACAGGTAAAACTTATACATCTCAACAACTTGTACAAAATGCAATTAATCAATCAAAAGGTAAAAACCATGTTGTATTATTAATGCATGATGTAAAAGGTAATACAGTGCAAGCATTACCTCAAATAATTCAATACTACAAATCACAAGGTTACACATTCAACGTAATTTCAAATTCTAACTAATATAAATTTAGAATTAAACTAAACACTAATTTAAAGTCAATTTATAATAATTAGTTGAGATATAACTAATTATAAACATTAGTCAAAAGATAAGTAGATATAACAGAACGTATATAAAATTTACCCCCGAAAGGATCATATTATAGAGAGCTTACATAGTTCCTTAATATGATCCTTTATTAATTTTTATAATTTGATATTCAACATAATTTACATAATAAATTAATTACTGTGCAAACTATTTTCATCTATAAAAAATTGGAGGAAATTTATTATGTCTGAAATGAAATGTCCTGTTACAGGGAAAGTAAAAACAATCAATGATGCAAACGATAAAGTTACAGTTAATGATGGTCCTAGCAACAACTATTGGTGGCCTAATAAATTAAATTTAAAAGTACTTAATCAAAACTCAGAAAAAGTCTCACCACTAGATAAAGACTTCAACTATAATAAAGAATTTAATACTCTTGATTTGGAATCTGTAAAAAAAGATATTCATGAATTAATGCTAACTTCTCAAGAATGGTGGCCAGCTGATTATGGTCATTATGGACCATTCTTTATAAGAATGGCTTGGCACAGTGTTGGTACATATAGAATGGGTGATGGAAGAGGTGGCGGAAATGCTGGTAATCAAAGATTCGCCCCTATAAATAGTTGGCCTGATAATGCTAACTTAGATAAAGCTAGAAGACTTCTTTGGCCTATAAAACAAAAATATGGAAATAAACTTTCTTGGGCTGATCTTATAGTTTTAACTGGAAACTGTGCATTTGAATCTATGGGGCTTCCTGTACTAGGCTTTGGCGGAGGTCGTATAGATGCATGGGAACCTGAAGATGATACTTATTGGGGAAAAGAAACTGAGTGGTTAGCTAACAATAGAGGAGCTGGAAAGAATATAGAAAATCCTCTTGCCGCAGTACAAATGGGACTTATTTATGTAAATCCAGAAGGACCTGATGGTCATCCTAGTGCTCTTGGCTCTGCTAAGGATATAAGAGAAACATTTGCTAGAATGGGAATGAATGATGAAGAAACTGTAGCATTAGTTGCAGGGGGACACACTATAGGGAAATGTCATGGTGCTGGTGATCCAACACTTGTAGGGCCTGAACCTGAAGCTGCCCCAATAGAACAAATGGGACTTGGATGGATAAGTTCATATAAAAGTGGTAAAGGTGCTGATACTATCACTAGTGGAATTGAAGGTGCTTGGAGTCCTACTCCTATAACATGGGATGATACTTATTTTAAAACTTTATTTGGTTATGATTGGGATTTAACTAAAAGTCCTGCTGGTGCTTATCAGTGGACACCAACAGACCCTAATGCAAAAAATGCTGTACCAGATGCTCATGATTCAACAAAAACAGTCGCTCCTATGATGACTACAGCAGATTTAGCTTTAAGAGTAGACCCTGCATACAAAGAAATTTCAAAAAGATTTCTTGATAATCATGAAGATTTCAAAAAAATATTTGCACAGGCATGGTTTAAACTTACACACAGAGATATGGGACCTAAATGTAGATATCAAGGAAAAGATGTTCCTTCAAATAACTTCATTTGGCAAGATCCTGTTCCAGTTATAGATTTTGAGCTCATTAATGATGCTGATATTAAAGAACTAAAAACTATGATAGAAAAAACTGGACTATCAATTAAAGAATTAGTCTCTACCGCTCTAGCATCAGCAATAACTTTTAGAGGAAGCGATTTTAGAGGTGGTGCTAATGGCTCTAGAATAAGACTTGCCCCTCAAAAAGATTGGCAGGTAAATGAACCTGATAAACTTGAAAAAATTCTTAATAAACTCGAATCTATAGTTCAAGAGTTTAATGATAAGCAAACTACCTCAAAGAAAACTACTCTAGCAGATGTAATAGTTCTTGCTGGAAATACAGGTATAGAATTAGCAGCTAAAAAAGCTAATATAGAATTAGACGTTCCTTTTACTCCTGGTAGAACTGACGCTACAGAAGAACAAACAGATACTAAATCATTCGATGTATTAGAACCTGTAGCAGATCCTTTTAGAAATTATCTAAAAGAAAAAGAATTTACAGCAACACCAGAAGAACTAATGATAGATAAAGCTCAGCTACTAACACTAACTGCACCACAGCTTACTGTACTTCTTGGTGGTCTAAGAGTTTTAGACATAAATTACAAAAATTCAAAACATGGTGTATTTACTGAGAATCCTGAAACATTGTCTAATGATTTCTTTATCAACCTTTTAGATTTAAATACCGAGTGGAAAAAGCATGAAAAAGAAGATGGTATTTATATAGGATCAGATAGACTTACTGGTCAAGAAAAATGGACTGCAACTAGAGTTGATTTAATCTTTGGTTCAAATACAGAACTTAGAGCAATTGCAGAAATTTATGCAAGTTCTGACTCAAAAGAAAAATTCTTAAGAGATTTCGTTTGTGCTTGGAATAAAGTTATGAATGCTGATAGATTTGATATAAAAAAATAATTAGTTTAAAAGCCTTAGACACGATGATCTAAGGCTTTTCTATATTTAAATTTCTAATGTACGCTCTTTTATAGTTCTATTTTATTATTAACTCTTTTTACTTCTATAAATTACTATGTTTATCTAATATATTTCACCCGCCTAAATATTATATAAAGATATGTTTCCATATAATATTTAATATTCTAGTCACTTATAGCAAACTCCTTCTGAAAATAAATATTATAAATTTGACAAAAAGCTCAGATAGTCCTAAAATAGTCTGCGCAAAACTTTTTTAATTTGCAAAAGGGGATGACAATTATCAATAAACCAGAATTTTTCAAATTATTTAAATCTAAAAAATTAACTAAAAAACAATTTGGCATAGATGTCAAAGCGTCTATTTCAGTTGCTATAATATCATTACCACTGGCTCTTGCTCTTGGAATCGCTTCAGGTCTTACACCTAAAGCTGGTCTTATTACTGCAATAGTAGCTGGAGTTATAACTTCTATATTAAGTGGTAGTCCCATTCAGATAGGTGGGCCAACAAGTGCATTTGTTGTAGCTTGTTATAACATAATTCATACCTATGGAATAAGTGGACTTATCATTTCAACCATACTTGCAGGAATTCTTCTAATATTTTTAGGATTCTTAAAATTTGGCTCATTAGTTAAGTACATATCAAATCCTATTATCATAGGATTTACAAGTGGTATTGCTTTAATACTATTTACATCAGAGGTCACAAGTTTTTTAGGTTTAACAGTAAAAACATCAGATAATTTTATAGCTAGATGGTCTGCTTATATAACACATATAAATAAGCTAGATCTTACTACTACTCTTTTAGGTATATTAACTATAGTTATTATTATTATTTGGCCTAAAATTAACAAATCATTACCAAGTTCACTTGTAGCACTACTACTTACAACTATTATTGCACAATTATTTAACTTGCATGTACAAACTATAGAATCTTCATTTGGGCATATGACAGCATCTTTACCTAGTTTTAATATACCTATTATTCATATAGCTATGATACCAAAGTTACTAATCCCTGCAATAACAATAGCCTTTTTATCATTAATAACATCTTTACTTGCAGCTACTTCAGGTGATGAATTTATTGATAAAAAACATGATTCAAACACTGAACTTATAGCACAAGGAATCGCTAATATCTTTTCAGTACTTTTTGGTGGACTTCCTACTGCTGGTGTAGTTGCAAGAACTACAGCTAATGGAAAACATGGAGCAAAAACTTCTATAGCTGGTATCTCTCACGCAGTAATACTTTTTATAGTTATGGTTTTACTTATGCCACTTACAAACTACATTCCTCTAACAACTCTTGCAGGAATATTAATAATGGTAGCCTATAGAATGGTAAAATGGAAAGCTATAAAAACTTTCTTTATAGAAGAAAAATTTGATTTTACCCTATTCTTAGTCACACTAATACTAACAGCAGCTGTTAATATAGTCATAGCTGTTATAGTAGGAGTTGCTCTATCATTTATATTTAAACTAGTACCTATAAAAAAAGTAGCAGTATCTAGTTAAATAAAACTTTTTAAATTACTCTTTCTATAAATAATTTTTAATTATTATAAATCTACCTTACAAATAAGAAATAGAGAAGAAGAAAATAAATTTCTTCTCCTCTATTTTTTTAAACTCCATATCTAAAGCTTTTAAAACTCATTACAATAAACCATACTATAAATAAAACTCCTACTATATTCCCTAAAATCATAATTAATGATTGAACATCAACACCATTAACATTAGTAAGTCTACTATCTATAAAAAATAATGGAATCATAAAAGCTAAAACAGCATATATAGAAAACCATACCTCAGTATTTTTTAAATGAAGCCTTCTTTTTAAAGCTTTATTTATTATAAATGTAAAAACTAAAATTGGAACAATAAAAATCGGAATAGCTAAAAATTTTTCCACCTCAGCATTTCCAAATCCTAAAAACCCAAAATAAGTAGTATAAACATACGCCCCTAAAACTACTGTAATAAAAAGTAATAACTTGTTAACATAATACACTATTTTCATTTGTACCACCTCTATGGTTTGATTATGTAACTACTATATCTTATTATTTTATATTAATTATGAAGATTACTTCATTAAAATTTATCAAATAGCTAAATTTTTTAATATTTATTCTTTATAAAACTATATTTTAAATAACAGATATACCCACAAATTATTAATTTTTCATTTATTTATAAAAGTAAAACCTTCACTTAATTGAATTATCTTTTTTAAATATCTATCTATAAAAAATTTATTTTCTATCTTTGACACTCTTTAATACTATCCCTTCTTTGAATCCACCTCTTTCAATTCTTTTTTCAATTCTCTTCTTAATTAAATCATCCTCTGAATATCCTAAATTATCTGCAAGTGCAAAAATTACTTCCATAATATCAGCAAGTTCTTCCAAATTTTTATCTTGTAAAAACTCGCCTGTTTCTTCTTTTAATTTGTCTTCTAATAATCTATAATGCATTTCTTTATTTGCTATTTCACACTCACATATTTTCCCATCACTTTGTATTATTTGTGGGATTAAATCCCTAACTAATTTATTATATTTTTTCATTTTACACTCCTTCTTTTATAAGACATACTTATTTATTAATCACTTAATATCTCTAAATAAAACTAAAGATACCTTTATTTTTTTATTATCTCCGCTTTCAATAGTTACTCTTCCATCAAAATTTAATTAACTAATACACTTATATAAAAATTATTATTCTAAGTCTTTATAACTTAGCTCAAATCTATCATTGTAATATTGCTCTTTCCTAAAATTTATAGCATCTTTAACTTCATTTAAAAACTGCTTATCACTCTTAAATTCGTCAAGTCCTCTAATACACATTTCATTTGCATTATTATCTATATAAAAAAACATACCTTCTACACTATTTTGCCTTCCACATAAAAATTTCACAGGGTTTTTTCTCGCTAAATCTACATAATTTGCTTTTTTCCAACTTTTAAAATTCTCTTTTCCTTTATCTTTTATAAGATCAACTTTATTTGAACCTACATTATAAAAACTTTTAAAACTCCTATATAAATCTTCATCATCTATTCTAGTTTTAAAGTTTCCATTATTATAAAATGCTAAAAATACTGGCAATTTATAAGATTTACTCATAGAAGTAGTTTCTATCATATTTATAAAATCATAAGCTATACTGTTTCTAATAAGTTTTTCTTCTAAAGTTAATAATTTATTTTCCTCTAAATACTTTATATAATTTTTAAAAACATTTTCTTTAGCCTTTGATCTCATATTTTTATAAACTTCTGCATCCATTTCTCTAAATAATTCAACTCTTGTAGGTCTTTCTCCTAATGTTTCATAAACTCTTTTAAACTCTTGATTTATTAAATCTTTTAACTTCATATTTTTCTCAGCTATCTTTTTAAATAAATTTACTAATTGAAAATCAAAATCTACAATACACTCATCTGGATATTCAAATTCATTTGGTTTTTTATTTTTTAATTCGCTATTATTAAATTTTTTTCCGCTCAATAAAAATGGAATCAAATTAGCTTTTTTATAATTACCTACAAAATCTAAAACAATTAAGTATTCTTTTTCTTGATATTTTCGAAGCCCTCTACCTAATTGTTGTAAGAAAACCGTTGGTGATTCTGTTGGACGTAAAAACATAACTAAATCAATATTAGGAATATCTACACCTTCATTAAACATATCTACGGTGAATAATACATTTATTTCGCCAGATTTAAGTTTTCGTAGCGCACTAGTCCTATCTTCTGTATACACGCCCTGCTCTCCTGAATAAACAGCTAACGCTTTAATTCCAGCTTCATTAAAGATTTTAGCCATATTTTCTGCATGCTTCCTAGATGAACAAAAACCTATGCTTGCTTTAGAATTATATTTATTATAATTCCCTAAAATAAGCTCTGTTCTTTTTTCTATCATTAATGCTTTTTCTAATTCTACACCATCTAATTTACCATTCACTTCCTTGATATTATCATAATTAACAGTACAATCATAAATTCCATAATATCTAAATGGAACTAAATCTCCTTTATTTATGGCTTCTTTAAGTCCTATCTCATAGACAAGATTATAATCACATATTCCTAAAATATCTTTTCCATCTAATCTTTCCGGAGTTGCTGTAAGTCCTAATAAAAATTTTGGTTCAAAGTAATCTAATATTTGCTGATATTTCCTTGAACTTGCATGATGAAACTCATCAATTACTATATAATCAAAATACTTTTTTGAAAAATATGATTCATTTAAATATTCTTTTTTACCTAAGGTTTGTACAAGAGCAAATATTATATCAGTATTTCTTTCTTTAATATCTCCATAAAAATATCCCATTGTGTTATCCTTTCTAACATTCTGAAATGATAACATGGCTTGTCTTATAATTTCTTCTCTATGTGCAATAAATAGAATTCTATCAAAATCTATTGAATCAAATGCCGATAAATAAGTCTTCCCAACACCTGTTGCCGCTACAACCAATCCTTTAGTAAAACCTTCACCTCTAGTCTTTTCAAGTTGATATAATATAGGTATTTGTGAGCCCTTGGGCTCAAACTTTTTAATATCATTATTTGTATTTTCATTATCATTAACTAACGTTAAATTATAAAAACTTTTAGGTTTTTTCCAGTTTTTGTTATATAAAGCTAATACTTCATCTGTTAATTTAATAGAATGGTTATCAAATAAATTTTCAAATACTTCAGTAAAATTACTAAATGATTTTTCATCTTCTCTTTTTTTAAATTTATAATTCCATTCTATAGCATTAGTCAAGGCTCCTTTCGAAATATTTGATGAACCAACAAAAATAGTAGCATCATTTTTACTATAAAAAATATAAGCTTTAGGATGAAAACTTCCTTTTTCATTATAAAAATGGATTTTAATACCTTCTCCTAATTCATTTTTTAAAATATATAAAGCCTCTGGCTCTGTTATACCCAAATAGCTTCCAGTTAAAATTCTAATTTCAGCCCCCCTATCAAGAGCTTTTTTTAAATCTCTTATGATTAATTTTATTCCACTAACCATAAGAAATGAAACTATAATATCTATCTGATTAGCAACCTCAAAATATTCTTTTAATCTATTATATAGATAATTATTACTATCATCTCCACCGGTGCAAGCACAACTTGAAATATAAATTTCTTTATTTGTAGTAACCCCCTTCATCTCTATACTTTTATTAACAACATCTATACCTAAACTCATATTCTTTACACCTCATTTTAAACACACATCATATATAAGTTAAATTTATCCATATTAAAATTATCTCATATTAAAATTTTTAATGCAAAAAATAAATATTTTTTTAAGAAGTCCTTTAATAAATGCTCATAAATTTCTTTAAATTATAAATCTTAGCTCTTTTTAATTTAATTAGAAACATTAAATTTTAAAGCTTTTAAAACCTCAGTTTTATTTCTAAAACTGAGGTTTCACAGAATTATATATTCTATTTTTTCTTTCTAGTTAAAAATATTCCCATACCTATTAATGCACCTAATAAACCGATTGCTCCTGCTCCCGCGGCTTCTTCCTTCTTAGTTTTGAGACCAGTATTAGGTAAGCTTGTTATTTCAACATTATTACTGTTTTCTTTTAGAGTCTTTCCTACTGATCCATACTGATTAGAAATTTTTGTTACATTGCCTACATTTGGTTGTAGATCTCCATTGTTTGTTATTGGAGTTCCGGTTACATCTGGCTGTAATTTTCCATGATTTATTATTGGAGTTCCTGTTACATTTGGTTGTAACTCTCCATGATTTATTATTGGAGTTCCTGTTGCATCTGGCTGTAATTCTCCATGATTTATTATTGGAGTTCCTGTTACATTTGGTTGTAACTCTCCATGATTTATTATTGGAGTTCCTGTTGCATCTGGCTGTAATTCTCCATTGTTTGTTATTGGAGTTCCTGTTACATTTGGTTGTAACTCTCCATGATTTATTATTGGAGTTCCTATTATATCAGGCTTTTTAACCGCTGGTTTTTCTGCCGGCTTAGTCTCAGCTGATTTCTTAACTTCTGGTTTTTCTGTTGGTTTACTTTCAGCTGGCTTTTTAACCTCTGGTTTCGCTGTTGGCTTACTTTCAGTTGGTTTCTTAACCTCTGGTTTCTCTGCCGGTTTAGTCTCAGCTGGCTTTTTAACTTCCGGTTTTTCTGCGGGCTTAGTCTCAGCTGGCTTTTTAACTTCCGGTTTCACTGCTGGTTTAGTCTCAGCTGGTTTCTTAACTTCCGGTTTCTCTGCCGGTTTAGTCTCAGCTGGTTTCTTAACTTCTGGTTTTTCTGCTGGTTTAGTCTCATCTGGTTTCTTAACTTCTGGTTTCTCTGCCGGTTTAGTCTCTGCTGGTTTCTTAACTTCTGGTTTTTCTGTTGGTTTACTTTCAGCTCGCTTCTTAACTTCTGGTTTTTCTGCTGGCTTAGTCTCAGCTGGCTTTTTAACTTCCGGTTTCACTGCTGGTTTAGTCTCAGCTGGTTTCTTAACCTCTGGTTTCACTGTTGGCTTACTTTCAGTTGGTTTCTTAACTTCTGGTTTTTCTGCCGGCTTAGTTTCAGCTGGTTTCTTAACTTCTGGTTTTTCTGCCGGCTTAGTCTCTGCTGGTTTCTTAACTTCTGGTTTCTCTGCCGGTTTAGTCTTAGCTGGCTTTTTAACCTCTGGTTTTTCTGCTGGCTTAGTCTCAGCTGGTTTCTTAACTTCCGGTTTCACTGTTGGTTTAGTCTCAGCTGGTTTCTTAACCTCTGGTTTCACTGTTGGCTTAGTTTCAGCTGGTTTCTTAACCTCTGGTTTTTCTGCTGGCTTACTTTCAGTTGGTTTCTTAACCTCTGGTTTTTCTGCTGGCTTAGTCTCAGCTGGTTTCTTAACCTCTGGTTTCTTAACCTCTGGTTTCTTAACCTCTGGTTTCTTAACCTCTGGTTTCACTGTTGGCTTAGTTTCAGCTGGTTTTTTAACTTCTGGTTTTTCTGCTGGCTTAGTCTCTGCTGGTTTCTTAACTTCTGGTTTCTCTGCCGGTTTAGTCTCAGCTGGTTTCTTAACCTCTGGTTTCACTGCCGGTTTACTTTCAGCTGGTTTCTTAACCTCTGGTTTTTCTGCTGGCTTACTTTCAGTTGGTTTCTTAACTTCCGGTTTCTCTGCCGGTTTAGTCTCAGCTGGTTTCTCTGATGGTTTAGTCTCAGCTGGTTTCTTAACCTCTGGTTTTTCTGCCGGTTTAGTTTCGGCTGGTTTCTTAACCTCTGGTTTTTCTGCCGGCTTAGTTTCAACTGGCTTTTTAACTTCCGGTTTTTCTGCCGGTTTAGTCTCTGCTGGTTTCTTAACTTCTGGTTTCACTGCTGGTTTAGTTTCAGCTGGCTTTTTAACCTCTGGTTTCTCTGCCGGCTTACTTTCAGCTGGCTTCTTAACCTCTGGTTTCTCTGTTGGTTTAGTCTCAGTTGGCTTTTTAACTTCCGGTTTTTCTGCTGGCTTAGTCTCAGCTGGTTTCTTAACTTCCGGTTTCACTGCCGGTTTAGTCTTAGCTGGCTTTTTAACCTCTGGTTTTTCTGCCGGTTTAGTTTCAGCTGGCTTTTTAACCTCTGGTTTCTCTGTTGGTTTAGTCCCAGTTGGCTTTTTAACTTCCGGTTTTTCTGTCGGCTTAGTCTCAGCTGGTTTCTTAACTTCCGGTTTCACTGCCGGCTTACTTTCAGCTGGCTTTTTAATCTCTGGTTTCGCTGTTGGCTTACTTTCAGTTGGTTTCTTAACCTCTGGTTTCGCTGCTGGTTTACTTTCAGCTGGTTTTACTATTGGTTTAATTCCACCTTCTGGTACTAATTCTTTAAGAGCATTTTCAATATTTACTTGTGCAGTTCCAAGTTGATTTGCAGTTGGAGCTTTTTCATTTAATACATTTTCACCTGCTGCTATAGCATTTAATACCGTTAAATAGCTCGCTATTGTATATTTTCCAGCTTTTAACTTTTGCTTTGCTAAATTTATTTCAGTTTGTAAAGGAATTTTATTAACCTCTAAATTATTTAATGCATTTGTCAAAGCATCTTGAACTGTTTCAACACTTTGTGCTGTTGGGTCTACTTCATTTGCTATAATTTGTGCACCTGCTATTGCTTTCTCTAAATTATTATAAGACTGAGTTGTATACTCATTACTCATAGTTTTTAACTTAGCAATACTTAATAATTCTTTAAGAGTTGTTACATTTCCTATATTCTCTACAAAGCTTAAGCCATCTTTATTTATTTCAAATAATTCATTATTTTTTATTCTATAATTTGTTTGAATTTTATTATTAATAGAAACATCATTTAAATAAAGATTCGCAGAAGTTTTAAAATTGACATTTAAATAATCTCCATATTCAAAATTCAGTCCATTAA
>JBOFRC010000106.1:0-1367 GCA_051650825.1 Sarcina sp.
AAGGCAGACTGTCTAATATACTATTAATCACAATTCCTGCCATCAAAATATCAAGGGAAGTGATAATGAATGCTGTCAACCCTGTGCACAGCTGGCACACAGTCACAGAAAGCACCTACTTTTTGCTTTGAAGTTTATGCATTTTTTGCCCAATTTTAAAGAACTTACCTCTTTCTTTCACCACCGCCTTCTTTTTTCTTCTTTTCTTCTGTCTTTTAGCCAGGTTTGGTCCTGGGCTTTCATCTACAACAGTAACAGACAAACATTAGTTCCTGTTAGTCAGTGAAACCTCAAACCTATATGTGTCTTTTATACGTGCTGAAGTAGGAAAAACAACCAGTAAGATCTTTTAACAAAAGGCAGAAGTTTGTGTACAGTTTGACACAATACAATAAACTGTCCTAATGAAAGCCATTTAACTCACCATCCATATCTGAAGTCCCATCCCCACTGCAGTGCTCAAGAGTCTTTTGGGGGGAGAGGTGGTCAGCCTCTCCATCTGATAAACAAGAGCAAACACTAAGTGACACCTCATAAAATGCAGTGTAAGGAATACATATTGAAAGCATGCAACTGTATCTGCACAGAGGGCTACAATTACTGATACATGAGTTTACATGGGAGGGTTTGCATTAATGTCACTTTTTCAGGTTATACCAGCCCCTTACCACCACTCAGTAACCAAACAAACCTGCAGCTAAAATGAATGTGAAGCGCTATTTAAATATTTTGTTGATTTATGTTTAAAGAGCAATAAAATAATTCAGTAACACATTTGACAAGAAAATTCATTCATAGCCTGTTGATAAGTAAAAAAGTATAGTAAGTTCATGCTCTGTAATGTTAAAATATGTAATGAGGTTAAGATCATACATTCATGAGTAATAGTTCATAATTTACTAAAGCCATAAAATTGGGTAACAGTTAAAATCTAAATAAAATGCTAAAAAAAAAACTGGATTATATTACATTGTTTAGGCTTACTTCATTCTTTGTTGTTTAAGATGTAAAAGTGTTGATCTGTGATCTACAAGTTGGTCTTAATATAAAATCCTGAGATTGTTTATTTCTGTCTCCACCCACATACCTGGGGAAGTTGCAGTTTTTTCCCCTCATTAGAGTAAAGGTCTTGAGGAAATATCACTACCACTCGTGATTATTTCTTCGAAATTTTCAACACGCATATCTCAACTGTTTTATGTCTGTGTATGTACACATTTAACTCTGGAAGGCAGACTGTCTAATATACTATTAATCACAATTCCTGCCATCAAAATATCAAGGGAAGTGATAATGAATGCTGTCAACCCTGTGCACAGCTGGCACACAGTCACAGAAAGCACCTACTTTTTGCTTTGAAGTTTATG